>CAJOIN010000381.1:1417-2051 GCA_905234515.1 uncultured Selenomonas sp. | reverse complement strand
AAAGCCTTCCCCTTTGGGGAAGGTGGCAGCCGAAGGCTGACGGATGAGGTCTTAGGGCACGCCACTGCCAATTTTAGCTGATTAAGAGGGTAGAACATTGAAAAGTGTTTCGATTGTAGTGCCTGTATATAACGAAGGAGAGAATATACTGCACTTTACAGCCGCCGTCAAGGAGGTTATGGATAAGCAGCCCTATAAGTGGGATTTGCTGTTTGTTGATGACGGTTCCAGGGATAACAGCCTGGAACTATTGGAGGATTTGCAGGCAAAATTTTCCTATGTGCATGTGCTGGCCCTCTCCCGCAACTGCGGCCATCAGATTGCCCTGACTTGCGGCCTCGACCATGCGGAAGGGGACGCCGTGATTTCCATGGACGGGGATATGCAGCACCCGCCGGAACTGCTGCCGCAGCTTCTGGCCAAGTGGGAGGAAGGCTACCATGTGGTGCAGACCATACGCAAGGATACACAGGGGGTTTCCTGGCTCAAGAAAAAGAGCTCTGCTCTGTATTACCGCCTGATCAACGCATTGTCCAGCGCCCATATCCGCCCCGGCGGCTCCGACTTTCGCCTGCTGGACAGGCAGGCGGTGGAGGCCCTGGGGAAGTACCGGGAGCACGACCGCTTCCTGCGG
>CAJOIN010000381.1:509-1264 GCA_905234515.1 uncultured Selenomonas sp. | reverse complement strand
TCTGCCGTGCTGAGTTTTTTCCTGCTGCTCCATGTGCTTGACGTCTATATCTGCGATGACGTGGTTTCCGGCTGGACTACCATCATGGTCTGCCTGTCCCTGTTCGGCGGCACCCAGCTCATTATGCTGGGCATTATGGGGGAGTATTTGGGCCGTATCTACACGGAGGTCAAGAATCGCCCCCTGTACCTGCTGAAAAATAAAGAGGAAGATAAGTGAAAAAGCTGATTGTCAATGCCGATGATTTCGGCCGCCATCCCCTGGTCAACCAGGCTGTGGCCCAGGCCGCAGATGAGGGGGGCCTGCTGTCGGCCAGCATTATGGCGGGAGAAAAATATTTTGCCGAGGCAGTGGATATTGCCAAGTCCCGCACCCAGCTAGGGGTAGGCGTGCACCTGACCCTGGTAGATGGCTCTCCCCTGCTCTCCCCGAAGGAAATACCTTCCCTGGTGACGGCGGAGGGTCGTTTTTTTCCCGACCATGGCACCTTTGTGAAGCGCTTCCTGGGGGGAAAAATCTCCCTGGCAGAGGTGAGCAGGGAACTGGCCGCCCAGATGGACAAGGTTCTCTCTGCGGGGCTCAGGCCCACCCATGCAGACAGCCATCAGCATCTGCACATGCTGCCGGGGATTTTCCCCCTGGTGCTAAGGCTGGCGGCGGCGCGGGGCATTAAGCGGGTGCGGATTTCCAGGGGCATTTACGGCAATCCCCTAAAGCCCTGGCCAGGGATTGGGGACTTAATCGGCAAGTTCGGC
>CAJOIN010000381.1:0-469 GCA_905234515.1 uncultured Selenomonas sp. | reverse complement strand
TGCCGCAATAGGTGGCTGGCGCGAAGGCTGGGCTTTGCCTATCCTGATAATTTTGTGGGCCAGGTAGCCGGGGGAGCCGTGTCGGAAAGCTTCATGCTGGCACTGGCCCAAACTCAAGCCCCAGGCACAGTGGAAGTGATGCTGCACCCAGGGCTTGATAATGAAGTGCTGGCCAGGGAAACGGGCTGGCAGCATGATTATGAAGGGGAGCTTAGAGCTGTCTGCGAGGAAAGGGTCAAGGAGGAGCTAATACGCAGAGGAATAGAGCTGGTTAATTTCGGCAGTTTAGGGTAAACATCATTTTTTCGTTAACGGGCAAGCTCGTGGTGTCCTTGTTCCCTTCCGTGGAGAACCCGTGCCTTTACTGATGCGTTAATCGCTGTGCCGTGGTATACTATAGGCGTTGCCCATCCCCCACACCGGGTACGGAAGGGGGTGCTCCGGCTTGTCAACTCGTTGTTTCGTGCTA
>CAJOIN010000380.1:788-2396 GCA_905234515.1 uncultured Selenomonas sp. | reverse complement strand
TGAAAGGAAAATCTGAATGGAAAGCAAGCATATCCGCAACTTTTCTATCATTGCCCATATTGACCATGGCAAGTCCACCATTGCCGACCGGCTCATAGAGTATACCGGCACCCTGACCCAGCGTGAGATGGCGGCTCAGGTGCTGGATAATATGGACCTGGAGCGTGAACGCGGCATTACCATCAAGGCGCAGACCGTGCGTCTGGATTACCGGGGCAAGGATGGGGAGATGTACCAGCTGAACCTCATCGACACTCCGGGTCATGTGGACTTTACCTACGAGGTGTCCCGTTCCCTGGCTGCCTGCGAGGGCGCTTTGCTGGTGGTGGATGCTGCCCAGGGGGTGGAGGCCCAGACTTTGGCCAATGTGTATATGGCCCTGGAACATGACCTGGAAATCATCCCCGTCATCAACAAGATTGACCTGCCCAGCGCCGAGCCGGAACGGGTCAAGCAGGAAATCGAGGACACCATCGGCCTGGATACGGAAAACGCCATTTTGGCCTCTGCCAAGGCAGGCATTGGCATTGAGGAAATCCTTGATGCGGTGGTGGAGCATATTCCCGCTCCCGAGGGTGACAAGGACGCTCCTTTGCAGGCCCTGATTTTTGACTCCTATTTCGACTCCTACAAGGGGGCCATTGCCCATATCCGCGTCAAGCAGGGGCACATCAAGAAGGGCATGAAGCTCAAGATGATGGCCACGGGCAAAGTCTTTGAGGTCACCGACGTGGGCTGCTTCAAGCCCCAGCCCGTAGAGCTTGGGGAGCTGAATGTGGGCGAGGTTGGCTTTGTGGCCGGCTCCCTGAAGGATGTCCGCGATGTGCGGGGGCGATACCATCACCACCGCCGAGCGTGGCGCGGCCGAGCCACTGCCGGGCTACCGGGGTGTCACTCCCATGGTTTACTGCGGCCTGTACCCTGTGGACAGCGCCGACTATGACAACCTGAAGGACGCCCTGGAAAAGCTGCAGCTCAACGACGCTGCCCTGGTCTTTGAGCCGGAGACCTCCGTGGCCCTGGGCTTCGGCTTCCGCTGCGGCTTCCTGGGCCTCCTGCACATGGACGTCATCCAGGAACGACTGGAGCGCGAATACAAGCTGAAGCTCATCATTACGGCTCCCTCCGTTATCTACCATGTGTACAAGACCAACGGTGACATGGTGACCGTCAGCAACCCGGCAGAGCTGCCGCCTCAGACGGAAATCCAGCACATGGAAGAGCCCTATGTGAAAGCCACGGTCATCGTGCCCAATGACTTTGTGGGCGCTGTCATGGAGATTTCCCAGGACAAGCGCGGGGAGTTCAAGACCATGGACTACCTGGATACCAACCGTGTGCTGATAACATATCATATTCCCTTGAACGAGATTATCTACGACTACTTTGACCGCTTGAAGTCTGCCACCAGGGGCTATGCTTCCCTGGACTATGAGCTGGCGGACTACCAGGAGTCCAAGCTGGTGAAGGTGGATATCCTGCTGAACGGCGACGCCGTGGACGCCCTGTCCACCATCGTTCACAAGGACCGTGCCGCCATCCGCGGCCGTCAGCTGGCGGCCAAGCTGAAGGAAATCATCCCCCAGCAGATGTTCGAGATTCCCATCC
>CAJOIN010000380.1:0-781 GCA_905234515.1 uncultured Selenomonas sp. | reverse complement strand
GAGAACGTAAGGGCCCGCCGCAAGGACGTGCTGGCCAAGTGCTACGGCGGTGACATCTCCCGTAAGCGCAAGCTCCTGGAAAAGCAGAAGGAAGGCAAAAAGCGCATGAAGGCCGTAGGCTCCGTGGAAATCCCCCAGGAAGCATTTATGGCCATATTGAAGATAGACTGAGTAAAGAGAAAGGCAGGGGCGAAGGTTTCTGCCTTTTTTCTTGTGAAGAAAAAATATGAGGTGAAGTATTCTATGCAATGGGGAGTTTATGTGCATATTCCTTTTTGCAGGAGCAAATGTCAGTATTGTGACTTTGCTTCCTATGCGGGCAGGGAGGAAATGCGGGAGGCTTATGTGGATGCCCTGGGGACAGAGATGCTGGTGCGGGGGCAGGAAATGGCGCTGAAGCATGGCCGGCCGGAGACGGTTTACGTGGGAGGAGGCACCCCCACGGCCCTTAACGTGGAACAGCTTAGCAGCGTGGTGGCTCTGATAAAAAGCGTCTTTGGTACGGCAGCGGAGTTTACCATGGAGGTAAATCCCGGCACCGTGGACGGCGATTTGCTGAAAAAACTCCATGAATGGGGCGTGAACCGACTGAGCATCGGCATCCAGAGCTTTGATAACAATCTGCTCAAAAGGCTGGGGCGCATTCATACGGCAGAACAGGCGGAGGAGGCAGTGAAGCTGGCCCGGGCGGCTGGCTTTGACAATCTCAGCCTTGACCTGATGTACGGCCTGCCGGGGCAGACCATGGAGGACTTGCAGAAGAGCGTGAAAAAGGCCTTGT
>CAJOIN010000379.1 GCA_905234515.1 uncultured Selenomonas sp. | reverse complement strand
TTGCATTGGACTCATTGAGGTCGTGCATTTTCTGCCGCAGGATTTCCAGCTTCTTATCCTGCTCCTGCATGTCCTCCACCGTCATCTGCTGGATATCGTGCCCCTCTAGGATACGCCGCAGTTCCTCCCAGAGTTTCAAGAACTCCGGGTCTTTCCTGTCCTTATTGCGCCCAAACTCACTGATAGTCTGACGGCGCTTGCTGGCGAAGGGATCTGCTAAAGGCAATTCGCTCACGCTGACTTTGCGGAAGGAGAAATGAATATCATGTGTAGCCAGCTCAATCAGACTTTCCATATCCTCCGGGTCCTGCAAGGCTTCTTTTTCCCGAAGCAGTTGCAGCCTTTGCTCAGTCAGCTGATAAAGCAGACGTATCTTGTCACGATCAAGTTTTCCTGCCAGTTCCTCATAACCGAAGAGTTGGGCGAGGTTGTAAAGCTCTTTATACAAAGAAAGTGCATGGCTCAGCTCGCTTATTTCGTCCTTATCCTCTATTGCTGAAATCTGGCGCTGGAAGTTCTCCAGATTATCCGTATCAAAGGAAAAGAGTTTCTCCCGAATTTCCTGCAATTCGCCTTCTATTTCCTCTTTGGTCTTAAAGATACCGGAGAACTGCTCGAACTCATCCCCCCCTTGAGTTCTGCCATATAAGCCTGATTTGTCTTGTCAAACTCAGCGCGAATATCAGCAAAGTCCACCACATAGCCATAACGGAGCTTATGATAGGGGCGATTGACGCGGGTCAGGCACTGAAGCAGGCTGTGGTCCTTGATGACACGCCCCAGGTACAGTTTCTTGAGCCGGGGAGCATCAAAGCCAGTCAGCAGCATATTGTATACCACAAGGATATCCACTTCCCCCCGCTTGAAGGCGTCGCGTTTTTCCTTGAGCGCTTCTTTTGTCTCACCAATAGTGGAAAGCACCAACGCTGCGCGGAACGTCCCCCGAGCCTCAAGCTCTTCATAAACGGCCTGGGCCTGACGGCTGGAATCCGCCACTACCATGGCGCCGATGGTACGATCACCCAGGAGCAGGCGCGAGCCTATGAAGTCTTCCTCTATATAATCCACCAACGGCTTCACATAGTTTTCATGACAAGTCAGATCTTTCTTTTTGATAAGCCCCTTTTGAACCTCATCATCCAGCTTGTCCAATACGGCATTGAGCTGGAGTTTGTATTCTGTCTTGATGCCTTCACGGATAAGACGCAAAGTGTAGCCATCAGCAATGGATTGATTGTAATAATACTTGTGAATATAATCGCCAAATAAATCCTTGGTGCGTACCTTGCCAATAAGCGGCGTACCCGTAAGGCCAAACATTATGGCACTGCGGTCAGAAGCCACCAGCCGCGCCAGGAAAGACCCCTCTGCCCGATAGTCGCGATGCACTTCATCAATGAAGTAAACTCGCTGGATACTTACATTGTAGTCAGGATCCTTAGTCACGGCATCATCGCCGAACTTCTGGATATTGACCACATTCATGACCAGGCCGCCAGTCAAAGTCTGTTCACTGGTGCTCTGAATGTTTTTCGCAAACTCTGCCGCATCCAAACATAAAAATNNTCAGCAGCCTGCTGCATCAGGTCAAGGCGGTCTACGATAAAGTAGAACTTGGCTACAATATGATGCGAAGCATAATAATCAGAGAGAATGTGGACATTATAGAAAGCCAGTTCAGTCTTGCCACTCCCCTGTGTATGCCAGATAACGCCCCCACGGGCATGACGTTTTTTCTGCGCCAGCATGAGTTCATACGGAATGATTTCAGCCACCATCTTCCGTTCATGCCTGCAGACTTCCTCCGTATAGCCTTTATCAGCCCAAGATACGTTATCTTCTTCCCGCAGCGCATCTATTTTGCGGCCAATGGCCTTAGAGCCAAAAAACTGCTGATACCGCATCAGATGCTTGGCTATTTCCATGACACCTTTGTCATTGACTTTTTCAACATAGGTGATGCCATAATGAAGAAGCCAGAGGAACCGCCCTTTGGTGAACAGGGATGTCAGAATCCGATTGGTGGGTGTCATGGGATTACGGTTCATGGCATAGTCAGGACGTCCCTTGAGGACTGTCATCTTCGTATCCCGCAGTATGTATGATTCAATATCAGGATCAAGCTCTGACACAGCATCATAAATGGACTTATCCTCTTCACGGAAATGACTGAAGAAAAGATGGCCTCGCCCATTCGTTGCGTAGAAAGCCCCGGAAATAGGCACTATTTCCGTATCATCATATTCCATGTTATTGGAAAAAACCATCAGCTGGGTGATATTGAGGAAGCGACGATACCGGGCATTGCTTATGCGCTTGTTCATGCGCTCATACTCTGCCCGCATTCCCTTTAAGTTGTTGGGAATCTTCACCTCGCAGAAAGCCAACGGCAAACCAATGACAAACACCGTAATATCCGGACGGAAACTGCCGGTTTCGCTGGACTGGTCAACTAGGCACGGCAGTTCCGTTACCACTGACCATTCATTTTCTTTTGGCCGTTCAAA
>CAJOIN010000378.1:1117-2129 GCA_905234515.1 uncultured Selenomonas sp. | reverse complement strand
TGCCAACATCATTTCCATGGGTGATTCCTTCCGCCGTATCATTGAGCTGGTGGAGAATGTCTCCGGCCAGATTCAGGAAATCAGCACAGATATCACCGGCATGGCCAAGAACGGCGAGGAGATTGTGGGACATGTGCGCACCATAGACTCTGCCAGCCGCAATGCGGCCGAGGAATCCGAGACGGTATCCGCCGCCACGGAGGAGCAGAGCGCCTCTGTTCAGGAAATCGCCAATGCCAGCCGGAGCCTGGCAAAGATGGCTACGGATTTGCAAATGGAAGTGCAGAAGTTCAAACTGTAATACGGATTTACACAGGGGAGGCCGCAAGGCCTCCTTTTTCATTATTTAAGTGATAATTGTTTCTATTTACATTATGTAACTTGACAAAGTTACACATGAAGAGTAAGATGTAAAACATCTCAGGACAAATAAGTGTCCTCACATGAAAAACATTTTGGAGGGATTATTTATGGAGAGAATGAAACAGGCAGCTGGGTTTTTGGCATCGCATACGGCGTCTTTCGTCATTATTGCAGCCATTATTGCCTTCTTCGTGCCGCAGATGTTTGGCTGGGTGAAAGGTCAGAGCCAGATTATTATTCTCTTCATTATTATGTTCAGCATGGGGCTGACCCTTACCTTGCAGGATTTCAAGGTGCTGGCGAAACGTCCGCTGGATATCTTTATCGGGGCTGCTGCCCAGTATCTCATCATGCCTTTCTCGGCGTACTTCCTGTCCAAGAGTCTGGGGCTTTCCGATGAGATTGCGGTGGGCCTTATCCTGGTGGGGTGCTGCCCGGGAGGCATTTCTTCAAACATCATGAGTTTCCTTTGCAAGGGTGATGTGCCCCTGTCCGTGGGCATGACCACCGCATCCACCCTTTTGGCGCCCATCATGACTCCTGCCATGGTGCTTCTCCTTGCGGGGGAACGCATTGAGGTACCGGCAGCAGGCATGTTCCTGACTATCGTGGAGGCCGTCATTGCCCCGGTGCTGCTGGGCTTCCTGCT
>CAJOIN010000378.1:0-1111 GCA_905234515.1 uncultured Selenomonas sp. | reverse complement strand
CGTTATGGACAGACCAAGACCATGGATGATGTGCGCCAGGTAATGCCTTCTGTGGCTGTTATCGGTCTTGCCCTTATCGTGGGCGGCGTCATCGCCTTGCAGGGCAGCAATTTCTTCACCGCCGGTGTGGTGATTTTCCTGGCAGTGCTGGCTCATAATGGTGTGGGATATTTCCTTGGCTATACGGTGGGACGCTTCACTGGCATGAACGTGGCTAAGTGCCGTACCCTGTCCATCGAGGTGGGCATGCAGAATGCAGGTCTTGCCACTGGCCTGGCTGTGGCACATTTTGCCATCTATCCTCATGCCGCCCTGGCCTGTGCCGTTTCCTGCGCTTGGCACTCCATCTCCGGCACCCTGCTGGCCGGCTGGTTCGTCCGCCGGGACGAAAAGCAGGCAGGCGCCGCTGTCTCTTTGGCTGAATAAAGGGCACTATTTTGTGACAATGTCTTGAATCATGGGGCGCAATATGCTAAAATACTATCCATGCGGTTGTAGCTCAGCTGGATAGAGCATTCGCCTCCTAAGCGAAGGGTCGGGCGTTCGAATCGCCCCAGTCGCACCATTTGTAAATGAAAGCCTCCCATGCTGGGAGGCTTTTTGTCTGTGTTTTCAGGAGTATATGAGCATATATGTGAAAATAATGTCCATTGCGACGAGAAAGAAAAAAGAAATTATATAAACAATTACAAAAATTCATTGTTATTTAAAATGGAAAATGGTATAATGTGTACATTATGAGACATAAGTGCAACAGACGGTTGGGCAGTAAAGGAAGGGGGATTAGATGGCTAGTTACAGGGAGCTTTACCAGACGGTTTTATCTGAGCATCAGCAAGTGTTTGAGGCTCAGGATGAGGCGGAACTCAAGTCTGCCATGGATGCCATCCAGTCGGCCAAGCGGATTTTTGTGGTTGGTGCCGGCCGTGAGGGGATAGCCGTACGCAGTTTTGCCATGCGCCTCATGCATCTTGGCAAAGAAGTTCACTGGCTTTGGGACGACACGACGCCCGGCATGCAAAAGGGGGATCTTTTCATTGCCGTCAACGGGTCGGGGAAGATAGGCCATATTGACTATTTGCTGGACCAGGCCAAGGGGACAGGTGCCCTT
>CAJOIN010000377.1 GCA_905234515.1 uncultured Selenomonas sp. | reverse complement strand
GCTGGCGGCCTTGCTGCTGATGGCGGCTTACTTGGCAGCCCGCCGTAAACGGGGGCTGAAGCCCAGTGTTTTCAACCTGCAGTTGGGTATTATTGGCATCATGGCTGTATTGACGGAGCTGGAACCTGATATGGGGACGGCCGCCATTATCTTTGGGGTGCCCTTCTTGATGCTGGTGACGGCAGGTGCTCCTTTGAGGCAGCTGGTGCCCTTTGCCTCCGTCGGGGCAGTGGCCCTGGTGGGCCTGATGTTCCTTCAGCCCTATCGAATGGAGCGTATCAAAGATGCCCAGGGCAAAGGTTACCAGACAGTGCAGTCTCTCTCCACCATAGGCTCGGGAGGCTTCTGGGGCATGGGCCTTGGTTCCGGGGTCAGCAAGTATGATTACCTGCCGGAGGCCCATACGGACTTTGCCTTTGCCATCTTTTGCCAGGAACACGGCTTTGTGGGAGCCATGCTGGTGCTTCTGCTGATGGCGGTGCTGCTGCTCTACTGTGTGCGCATTGCCAACAGGGCCGCTGATGAGTTCGGCCAGATGCTGGCTTTGGGCATCATGCTCTTGATTCTGGGTCAGGGCATTGCCAATGTGGCCATGGTCAGCGGCATGCTGCCTGTCATAGGCGTGCCCCTGCCATTTATCAGCTACGGCGGTTCTTCCCTGATTGTCTCCATGTGTGCCATGGGCATTCTGCTGAATGTCTGCGACCATGGCCAGGGGCCGGAAAAAGAGGAGGCGCCAGAGCCAAGGGAAAGGAAAATAGAGAAAAAGCCTGACCTGCGTCTGGTGAAGTAAAAATGGGTATAAAAATTTATATAGAAGGGTAAGAGGCGATTTGAAAAAGACAATAGCAAGGGCATTAATGGTTCTCAGCTTGATGGCGGCTGCAGTGCCGGCAGGGGCTGCTGAGCCGGAGATGGCAAAGGATATGGGGACTCAGGCTTATAAGGTTCAGCTCCATGACACCATGGACAGGGAGGGCTTTATCAAGGCCTACAATCAGGCAGTCCCTGATTATCCCTTGGGAGCAGCCAGCGAGCCGAAGGCGGCAGGGAATTACTTTACGACAGTTTCTCCCATAGGCGATAATGAGGCAATCATCATCAATGCCAACGGTGAGGGCAAGCTTTCCAACCTTATCTTTATGCATAAGGGCAAGGTGGCCCAGGAAGAACTGGGGCAGGTTTATGCGGTTTATGCAGGTATCCTAGATGCTCTGGGCTATCAGGCAGTAGAGAACCATGAGGTCAAGTACGCCCAGTCATTCAAGGAGTTGGAGCTTACTTCTACGGAAGCAGTGGCTACCCGCTTTACCCGTGAGGATAATACAACCCCAAGACCGATGTGTGCATGATTTTGGTTGAAGCAGTCATTGAGAAATAAATGGAACAGGACATCCCCGCTGGCTTTACGGCTGGAGGGATATGCTGGCAGGCGGGAGTTTATGGCTCCCGCCTGTTTTGCAATTATATTTCTTGCGTCGCCTTTAAGAAAGACTTAAAATGAAAGTAAGGAGAGTTAGCAGGATAGGCGGAGGTGGCTAGGGATGGGCAAAGGTGTAAGGGTAGTTTTTACAATAATCTGTTTTTTCTGTTTGGTGATTGCTGGTCAGGCCCTGGCGGCAGAGGCGCCTGTCACGGTGCGGGTAGGCTATTATGAAAATGAGATTTTCCAGGAGGGAGCCCAGGAGGATGCTGTCAAAACAGGCTATGCCTATGAGTATTACCGCAAGCTCTCTGAGTACACGGGATGGAAGTATGAATACGTGTACGGAAGCTATGCCGAGCTTTATCAGATGCTTTTGGAGGGCAGGATTGACTTGCTGGCGGGGCTGGCGAAAACTGAGGAGCGCAAAAACCTCATAGGCTACCCTGCTCTTTCCATGGGCAGTGAATCATATAATATCGTCAAACACGCTTCAGATAGAAGTATTACTTCCTCGCCTGATACACTGGCTGGCAAGCGAATTGGCGTGCTGGCCGGGGCTATGACCGGGGTCATGGACAGGTATCTTGCAAGCCATGGCATTGGGGCAAAGGTGCTGGTATACCAGGATTACCCGGAGATGCTGAAGTATTTTGATGTGGATTATCTTGACGCCATGCTGGTGGAGGGCAATGGAACATACGGCAGGA
>CAJOIN010000376.1:880-2897 GCA_905234515.1 uncultured Selenomonas sp. | reverse complement strand
GCATGTATGGAGGGGCCTCCTTTGTGCTGATTTATCTGGTCTTTCTGGCCATTTTGGGCCTGCCCATCATGGTAGCGGAGTTCGCGGTGGGGCGGGCCAGCGTACATTCGGCGGCAAAATCCTTCGATGTGCTGGAGCCGAAGGGCACGAAATGGCATCTCTATAAATACGGGGCTATTGCAGGGAATTTCCTGCTGATGATGTTCTATACAACCGTTGCCGGCTGGATGTTTTACTACATATACAAGATGGCGTCAGGCAGCTTTGCAGGGCTTTCCCCGGAGGGGGTGGGGGCGGTGTTCGGCGCCTTGCTCTCTGACCCTTTGACCATGGGAGGCTGGATGGCTTTCGTCATTATCCTGGCAGGCTCCATTTGCTATCTTGGGGTAAAGGCGGGGGTGGAGCGCATCACCAAGTATATGATGCTGTTCCTGCTGGCCCTGATGGTGGTGCTGGCCATAAATTCCCTGCTGCTCCCCGGCAGCGAAGTGGGCCTGAAATATTATCTGTATCCCGACTTCAATCGCCTGCTGGAGCACGGCCTTGCCGAGGTGATTTTTGCTGCCATGGGACAGGCATTTTTCACCCTTTCCATCGGCATCGGCGCCCTGGCCATCTTCGGCAGCTATATCGGCAAGCGCAAGCGCCTGACCGGGGAGGCGGCCTGGGTCATTGGCCTGGATACCATGGTGGCGCTGATGGCCGGCCTGATTATTTTCCCCGCCTGTTTTTCCTACGGTGTTTCCCCTGCCAGCGGCCCCAATCTTCTGTTTGTGGCCCTGCCCCAGGTCTTTGACCATATGCCCGGGGGGACTCTCTGGGGAGCGCTGTTTTTCCTCTTTATGAGTTTTGCCTCCCTTTCGACGGTCATTGCGGTGTTTGAGAATCTGATTTGCTGTTTTCTGGAGCTTTTGAGGAAGGACAGGCGTATCATCATCCGCTGGGGCATACCCCTGATGATTATTCTGTCCCTGCCCTGCGTGCTGGGCTTCAATCTGCTCTCCGGGATTCAGCCCCTGGGAGCTGGCTCCACGATTCTCGACCTGGAGGATTTTCTGGTCAGCAATAATGTGCTGCCCCTGGGCTCCCTGGTTTATCTTTTGTTTTGCGTCAGCCGCTACGGCTGGGGCTGGGATAATTTCGTGGCTGAGGCCGATACGGGGACTTGAATTACATCCTGCCGGCACTGGTGCTTTTGATTTTTGCCAATGGTTATTACGCGATGCTTAGCAAGTAAGGTGATTGTTTTGGACAGTAATTTCATAGTCGCTGTCAGTGCGGTTGTGCCCCTGTTCGGGCTGATGCTGATAGGTGTTTTCGTGAAGCAAATGCAGCTTCTGACGGAAACGGAACTTGTGCATGTGAATCGCATGGTCTTCCGGGTCTTTTTCTTCTGCATGATGTTCTATAATATGTATACCACCGATATAGCGGAGACCTTCCGGCCCCATTTGATCCTGTTCGGGGCGGGGGGCGTGCTGGCGGTTTTCTTCCTGGCCATGGCCATTGTCTGCTTTTTTGAGAAGGACAACAGGCGCCGGGGAGCTATGGTGCAGGCTATTTTCCGCAGCAATTTCGTGCTGATCGGCATCCCCCTGGTGGCCAATATCTTCGGCGATTCCGCCCTGGCCGTACCCACCATGATGATTGCCATCATCGTGCCCATTTATAATGTGCTGGGGGTGTTTGACCTGGAAACTTTTCGCGGCGGCCACTTCGATTTGGCAGCCATTCTGCGGGGGGTGCTGAAAAATCCCATGATTCTGGGCGCACTTTTCGGCGTGGCTTTCCTGCTGCTGGGAATTCCCCTGCCGGAGCCTGTGCTGAAACCTGTCCGTCAGGTGGCGGCGGCCACCACGCCGGTGGCCCTGATTATCCTGGGGGCATCCTTTAAAATGGGCAGTTCCAGGGAGGCTTTGCATCAGCTGATTGCCTGCGTAAGCGCCCGCTTGCTTATAGTGCCCGCCCTTATGCTGTCCCTGGCAGTGGCCCTGGGCTTTCGGGGAGTTGATCTTGT
>CAJOIN010000376.1:0-824 GCA_905234515.1 uncultured Selenomonas sp. | reverse complement strand
CAGCGCACTTTCCTGCTTTACGATTTTTGGCTGGGTTTTTGCGTTTAAAACCTTGGGTTTTTTCTGATTTATTTTTATTTTATCTGGACAGTTTTGTTTTTGCATGATAGAATGCTATTGAGGGTTTATTTAGATTGTTTGAAAGGATGATTTTTGCAATGCCGAGGAAAATAAATTACGAGCAGAAGCTGGCGGAACTGCAGGATAAGATCGAGAAGAAGCAGAACGAGGTTCGTGAGCTTCGCACCACTTATAATAACCTGAAGGCCCAGCAGGAGCAGGCAAACCAGCAGGTGATTATCGAGGAAATGGTGTCCCGTAATTTGTCCATGGATCAGGTTCTGGAAGCTATCCGGAACATGCAGCCGCAGCAGTAATATCAGGTTATCAAAACAGGGCCTGCCTTCCGTATCGGGGGCGGGCTTTTATTGACTGTAGCATAGCCAGGGGGGCGAAGCAATGAAGATATTGGTTACGGGCGGAGCCGGGTTTATCGGCTCCCATGTTGTGCGCCTGCTGCTGTCCGAAGGGCATGAGGTGACGGTGCTGGATAATCTGGTCACGGGCTCCTGGGAGCATTTGCCCCAGGGAGAGATCCATAGCTGGACTATGGATATCCGTGAGGAGCGTGCGCGCCGTGATATAGAGACGGCCCATTTTGACGGGATTGTGCATCTGGCTGCCCAGACGATGGTGGATGCTTCCATACGGGACCCGTATTATGATGCGGATGAGAATATCATGGGCCTGGTGAATGTGCTGGAAGCGGCGCGCAAGAGCGGGGTGAAGCGTTTTGTTTTTGCCTCTACGGCGGCTGCCTATGG
>CAJOIN010000375.1 GCA_905234515.1 uncultured Selenomonas sp. | reverse complement strand
TGGAGAATACGCATGCTCCTCACCTTCCTTGATGAAATACTGCACATCCACTCGTAACCGTATATCGTAGATTTTTACCAAGAACTTAAATAAACGCGCAAAACTTCGTGTTCCTGCATACTCTCCCCCACCGCCCCCAAGGGGGCGGACAAGTAAAAGCAGGCAGCCCCCGCGGGGGCTGCCTGCCGTGTTTACTGCTCCAGACTGCGCAGTTTCTCCCTGACCTGCATCAGGGCGTAGCCGAAAAGGTTCCTACCCAGCCATCTGTCCGGGTGGGTGGCATCCTCGTCCAGCCTGTCCAGGCCGATGCCCCCTGTCCTGTCGTAGGGGCTGGCTTCCACCAGAGTGGCATCCCCCGTGCCCAGCAGGTAGGCTTTCATGTCCGGGTTCTGGCTGAACTTCAGGAAATTGCCCGTGCAGGAAATGCTGTGGCTGAACTTCTGCCACACGGCGTTGTCCACCCCCTGAATGCGGAGGCTGATGACCCGAAGATCCTTGGGGTCCGTATTGACCCTGATCTTGCGCAAATTGGCCCGATCCCCGAAAAGCATGGCCTTCTGGGCCACTATATACTGCTCCACCAGGGAATAGGTCACTCCGTCCGCCTGGAATTTGCGCTCGAACCAGGGGGACAGGCATTCCTCCGCCAGCTTGCCATCGGGATGAGGCCGGCTGCGCCAGAACATCACGAATTTCTCCCCTTCGCCGTGCACAGGCTCAGTAAACTCCCAATAGGGAATGCTGTACTTCTCGTGGGTAATAACTTCCATATCCGACAAGCCCGGTATATCCACAGCCATGATAAACTCCATTCCGCCGCTGTCGCTGGCGGCACAAATAGGAATGAAAACAAAGGCGCGACTATCCTTTGTTTGGTATAATTTTCTTAGAGGGAAGATATCCTACAAAGCACGGGGAGGTGAGTTGCGGATTGTCAACTCTTTAGATTCAAGTCAGTATGATAAACAGTGCAAGCCCTGCCGTTCAAGCACAAATAAGTGGATCTTCGAGACCGTACGCTAATCATTGGCATAGACTTATCGTTTCTGCTTGGCATGGGCAGGCAATGTCTTCCAAGGAGGGCAGCTGCCATGAAAATCGTTTACCCCATATGCTGTGGCATCGATGTTCACAAAAGTTTTCTCGTTGCCACTATCGTATCTGTTACTGAACTACGGACGCTCAATTACAAAAAAGAACGCTTCTCCACCTTTAACAAAGACCTTTTCAGGCTTAAAAATTGGCTCATTGAAAACAACTGCTTTGATGTGTTACCGGCAAATACTGGGTTCCCGTACTTAACATTCTGGAACCAGACCTGCGGGTTGTCATCGTCAATCCCAAGTGGGTTAAGGCCATCAAGGGCAACAAGGATGACGTAAAGGATTCAAAATGGATTGGCGAACTATTTTGCTTCGGCCTTGTCAGAAGCAGCTTTATCCCCAGCAGGGATATACGCATATTACGTGAATACACACGCTATCGCTATAAGCTTGTCAATATGCGTTCCAGTGAGAAAAATCGCTTCCAAAATGGCTTTACAGTCTGTAACATTGCCTTGGATTCGGTGGTTTCCGATATGTTTGGCAAATCTGCCAACGAAATCACGAATTATCTCCTTACAGATAAAAATCCTAATGCCGAACACTGTGCAACTATGCTCCATCGCTCTCTCAAGAAGAAAGCTGTTGCTGTAGTTGAATCCATTGAAGGATTCCAGCTCACAGAGGAGCAAAAGTTTCGCATGCGGCAGGTTCTTCATCACAAGGAATACCTTGATTTAGCAATTGACCTTCTTGACACAAAACTGGAAGCTCTCACGGAACCTTATGCTGCAGCTATAAAGCTCCTTTGCACCATTCCAGGCATGAACAGTGACTCCGCTACAACAATCATCTCAGAAATAGGCACGAATATGTCACAATTCGATTCATCAAAGAGACTTTGCAGTTGGGCTGGCCTTACACCTGGCAATAACCAGTCGGCTGGCAAGAAGAAGTCTGTGAGGATTACCCGTGCCGGAGTTTACATCAAGCCAATGCTCGTGCAGGTAGCTCACGCCGCCGTAAAATGCAAGACTCAGCCCTACTACAAAATCAAGTATGAAAATATCTTGCGGCGTCGTGGCAAGAAAAGAGCCATAATTGCCATCGCACGCATGATATTAACAGCTATTTACCATATGTTACAAACCGGAGAAGTGTTCAATCCCAGCGACCTTCGACAGATAGACATGCCTGAAGAACACAAAATGAAGCAAAAACAACGGGAAATTCACAAGGCCATTAAACTTCTGAAGCAACAAGGAGTTCTAGCCGAAGATTTCGCAGCTTCTACATGTG
>CAJOIN010000374.1 GCA_905234515.1 uncultured Selenomonas sp. | reverse complement strand
AAATGGCGGAGAGGGTGGGATTCGAACCCACGGTGCCGCAAGGCATCACCGGTTTTCAAGACCGGCTCCTTAAACCACTCGGACACCTCTCCGTCAGCCACTTCATTATAGCAGGGGGAAACTGCCTTGTCAAATGGGGGAGGAAGGCGGAAAGTCAAGTATACTTGCACGTATACTTGACCCTGCCTGCTCTTTATGCTATGCTGAAATCAAGGGGGGATGCCTTATGCCACAGATTTCATTATACGTAAACCAGAATGATTATGACAAGATTGTGGAGGCCGCAAGATTTTCAGGTAAATCCATTTCCAACTGGGTGGCAGAGGCTGTCAGGCCGAAATTCCGCCAGGGTTACAGCCAGGAATTCCTGGATTTGTTCGGCTCTGTGCAGGATGAATCATTCCGGCGGCCGGAGCAGCCTGATGCTTCCCTGAATGCTCCGCGGGAGAAAATGCTGTGAGCTATTATTTGGATACCAACATGTGCATCTATTACCTGAATGGACGCTATGACGCTGTCAGGCAGCATTTGCTGGCACATACGCCGGAAGAGATCAGGATACCCGCGATTGTCAAGGCCGAACTTTTGGCAGGGGCATACAAGAGCAGTCGACGCCGGGTAACGGAGCAAAAGCTGCTGTCATTTCTGTCCTTTTTTGTTCTGGAGCCTTTTGGCGATCGGATGACCTATGCTTATGCAGAGTTACGTTCGCAACTGGAGAAAAGCGGAACGCCCATAGGGCCTGATGATATGCTGATAGCTGCGACCGTGCTGGCTGAGGATGGAATTCTGGTGACGCATAATGTGCGTGAATTTCAGCGCGTGAAAGGGCTGAGACTGGAAGACTGGACAGCGTGAGCGCTTCTTGGGAGGTCTTTTGGCATTTTGCAGTACAGCATGCTCATCGAAGTTTTAAAGCTACGGAGGTCTTTTCCTTGAAAATCGCTTTCTTTGATTCCGGCCTGGGAGGGCTGTCGGTGCTGCATGAGGCACGGCTGGCGCTGCCGGGGGAGCAGTTTATTTTTTATGCGGATGAAGATCATGTGCCCTATGGCACCAAAACCAGGGCCGAGGTGCAGGGCTTTGTGGCCCAGGCTTTCGATTTTCTTGTGGCCCAGGATGTGAAGGCCATTGTGGTGGCCTGCAATACGGCGACCAGCGTGGCGGTGGCGGAGATGCGGCACCGCTATTCTATTCCTATTATCGGCATGGAACCGNNNNCCGCCAAGCGGGCACTGGATCTGGACGGGGAGCACCGTGTGCTGGTGACGGCGACGCCCATCACCGTCAAGGGGAATAAGCTGAAACTGCTGATTGAGCATGTGGACAAGGATCATCTGGTGGATCTTTTGCCCCTGCCGCAGTTGGTGGAATTCGCAGAGCGGCAGGAATTCAAGTCCCAGGCGGTGTATGATTATTTGGCAAAGGCCCTTGCTCCCTATGAGCTTTCCGAGTATTCGGCCCTGGTGCTGGGCTGCACTCACTTCAATTATTTCAAGGACACCCTGCGGGAGCTGCTGCCCCCCAATGTTTCCTTCGTGGACGGCAATGCAGGCACGGTGCGGGAACTGATACGCCAGCTTGAGGTGAGGGGCCAGTTGGAGCAGGGGGAGCCGACGGTTGACTATTATTATTCGGGACGTCCTGTGACGGAGGCGAAGGAGCTTTCGCGTTTGCATGTGTATTTGGAGCGTTTGGACAGGATGCGTAGGATTTGAGCCCCTTGTTGTGCCGTTATTTTGTAAATTTGTTTTAACTATTGACAACAAACTGTTACGTCATTACAATGGCCTTAGATTTTTACCCGTGGGCAGTGGATTTTCTTGCAAACAATCGCCCGCGGTATACCGCTGATTATTCGTTACGCCCTCCATCGAAGCTGTGCAGGCATAAAAGAGCTCGATGGGGGGCGGTGTGCGTTTGCGGTCATGATGAATGGCATGATGGCAGAAAGGATTGTAGGCAAAGTGTCAAAAAAACAGCGGCTTCTCGGTGCCCTTCTTCTGGGGATGCAGTTGCCCGGCGGTCTGGCTATGGCTGCGGAGACAGAGGCGCAGCCCTGGGTGTATGACTCCTTAAGAGAGCTTCAGGCAGCGGGATATCTTGAGCTGCCCGAGGCTCCCTTGGGCAGTTTTTCTCGTGCAGAATTGGCCGGCATGGTGTCCAAGGCCCTGGCGAATATGGAGGAGAAGCGAACCGGGAAACTTGCGGATGAGTATGCACTGCTGACCCGTCTGGAGGTCATGGACGAAGTGCAGCTTAAACTGGCCAGGGAGCAGGAGCATTATGCCGATAAACATCTGGCAGCGGCCCGGGCCAGGGCCAGGCA
>CAJOIN010000373.1 GCA_905234515.1 uncultured Selenomonas sp. | reverse complement strand
TATTCGCGGCGGCAGTCTGGTACTAAGTTTCCTATATGACAGGTGTCCCAGGTCATAGGGCAGCAAAAAGCAGGAGAAAAGCTTATGCAGATACAGTTGCTCGCCAGTTCCTAAAGAAATATGGAAATGTTCTGTCAAAAGCCGGGCTGTTGCCTGGGAAATGACCAGATGCCGGGGATTGGTCTCTGTGCCGTTTTCTGCTAAAGTGAAGCCACGGGAAAGCCTGTGAAGCATGACCAGTACATCCCTCATCAGAGTGGGCCACAGGACTTCATTGACAAAGTAATCCCTTTCCCGGCAAAGGGAAAAAAGTGCATCCTGCAACTTTTCCACGGGAAAATCCGGGAAAAGTTCCTGTAGCTTATTCAGAGACGGTCTGCCCTGGCTTTCCTGCTTGTAGATCAGGTAGCTTAAAAGATTGCGCTTATTTTGCTCCTGACCTGCAAGGGTCACTTTATGCCGGTATAGTCTCAAGGCGAGGCCGTGCCTTGCAAGTCTGGGCTTTAACAAGGCCATGTCCCGTCGGATGCTTTCGTAGCTCACCATGGCAAGCTCCGCCAGTTCCTGTAAATCCGTTGGTTCCGGCTCCTGCATAAGAAGGTATAGCAGAATACTGTCCAGACGGTCTTGGGGGATGGCAAAGTTATCTTCTTTAAGCAGAGCTTCATGGCTGCCTCCGGCTGTGAGTTTGTAGCCCTGCCGGGAAGAAACAATCAGGCCCGGCTGGCTGCTGCCGATTTTTCCCATGTAATTCATGATGGTGCGTACCGACACCCCCAAAGCATCTGCCAGTTGGGCAGATGTGACAGGTTTTGGCGCTCTGGCCAGTATAGCCAGTATCTGTCTGCTTGTTTCCTGCATATTCAGTACCTCATGCAAAAGGAGATCTTTCCCGTAAGATAATTGTCAGTAATAATTATAATTCAAGTCATTTATTAACACAATACCTGCATAGATACTATGCAAAATATTATTTGTAACTTTGCGACAATTTCTATATAATGGAAGCAGGAATTGGAACGAAGGGTGTCTAGACAGGAGCGATGAACATGGAAAAAGAAGGCAACTTTTCACGCCGTTCATTCCTGAAAGGCGGAGCAGCAGCTCTGGGAGGTCTGTTGGCAGGGACGACCCTTTTGGCAGTCTCGTCTCTTTTGACAGACAAATCCCCGGAGGAAGTGGCGGCAGAGAATAACCAGCCCATCAGTGATGATTGGCTGGGGAAGCCGCCGGAAATCCCGGACAATAAAATAACCGACACACAGGAGGCCGATGTAATCATAGTGGGAGCAGGAGTGGCCGGCATCAACGCCGCTCGTGCTGCCGCAGAGGCTGGAGCATCCGTCATCGTTCTGGAGAAAGGTGCCACCTGGCAATTCCGTTCCGGGCAGTATGGCACCATAGGCAACAGATACCAGCGAGAAGCCGGCATCACATTTGATAAGAATGCGGCAATCAATGAGACATTAAAACAAATGGGCTACCGTGCCGATCAGCGGGCCTGGAATGTATGGGCGGAAAACAGCGGCAGGGATTTTGACTGGATGCTGGACGCAGCTCCGGCTGTCCATTTGCTGAAAGAGACGGATACGGATTTGGAGCGTGATAAGGTAAACCTCATGTTTATGCACTATCCCACGCCGTCGGAATATGATCGTGCAACGGAGTTTAATCCTACCTATCCCACGGTCATGACTCTCCTTCCCAATCAAAAGCAGCTTCTCAGCTATGTGGTAAAGCGCAGTGAGGAGATAAAGGCTGGTACGATAGAGGAACTGGCAGTCAAAATCTGTCCTGACAGTAAGAGCGACCAGCAAAGATTTCTGGCTGCGATACAGCGCTATAATGCGAGACGTGCTGTGATTCTCACCACCGGTGACTACGGCAACAACAAGGCCATGCTCAAGCATTTTCTTCCCGCTGCCCTCAGCTATTTCAATGTCTTTCCCAATCGGGACGCCAAGAATCTGCCCACCAATACAGGGGATGGGCACATCATGGGGAGTTGGGTAGGGGGGAAAATTGAGGACGGCCCCCATACGCCCAATAATCACACATTAGGCGGCCCTCTGGGAGTAGATGGTTTCCTGCTGGTTAATAAGCATGGCTGCCGCTTCTTAAATGAGGATGCCAGCGGCTCACAGCTTAC
>CAJOIN010000372.1 GCA_905234515.1 uncultured Selenomonas sp. | reverse complement strand
ATTATTCAGTTAATAAAGAATATATAAAAATAAAGATATAAAAAGAACAAAGGAAAATTGAATATGAAAGAGACAACAGTCCCCGAGGGGAATTTTCAGAGCAAGTTCTTTGCCATACTTTCCCGAATGAAGGATGAAAATATCACCCCCAACATCGTATTGGAATCCAATCAGGTTGTTACCTTAAAGGGATTGGTCGCCAGCGGTGTTGGCATCGCCTTCCTTCTCAACATGGTAGTCGAAGATACGCCCGGTGTCAAGGCTATTCCTCTCGCGGACCCGCTCATTGTCGATGTTGGTCTGGCCTGGAAAAAAGACCGCTACATTTCCAAGGCAGCCCAATCCTTTATCGACTTCTGCAAGGATCTGCTGCTAAGGAAGCAGGAGACGGAAACATAAAAAATAAGCACCGCGAGGTGCTTATTTTTTTATGTTTATCCGTAGTATCAGAAGAAAAGATGTGCCAGGACATAGCCGACGCAGCAGCCGCTGCTGACGCCTATAAGTCCCGGAATCATAAAGGAGTGGTTCAGGATGTACTTGCCGATGCGCGTCGTGCCGGAACGGTCAAAGCCGATGCAGGCAAGGTCGGAAGGATAGGTGGGCAGGAAGAAGTAGCCGTAGCAGGCAGAAATGAAGGACAGGACAAGAACCGGGTCCATGCCCACATTCAGGGCCATGGGTACCACAATGGCAATGGCCGCCCCCTGGGAATTCACCAGCTTGGAGGTGAGGAAGGCCAGCACCGCATAGGCCCAGGGATAGTTCTGCACCGCATTGCCCAAAAATTCTCTCAAAAAGCCCATATGGTGGGCAAAGAAGGTATCTGCCATCCAGGCCACGCCATAGACGGAAACCAGGGCCACGACGCCGGAACGGAACACCTGGCTGTTGCCCACATCCTTGGCCTTCACCTTGCAGGTGATAAGGATAAGGGCAGCCACAAAGAGCATGACCATCTGAATGACCTGCACCATGGAGACCGCCTTCATGGCACCCTTGGCATCAGGGAACTTGGGCAGCAGGTCGGCGAAGAAACCGATGTAGTTGCCGATCAGCTTGGCATTGCCCAGGATGGCAATGACCAGGATGCCGATCAGGAAGATATACATGGCACGGTAATACTCCTTGGGCAGTTCCTTATCCAGGAGGCTTTCCGTATCGCCATAGACATAAGCCTTGTTCTCAGGGTCCTTGATGAATTCCTGGAAGCGCTCGTCATCTGCCGCCGATAGCTCCAGAGAGCCGCGAAGAATACACCCAGCCCGGTGGCGGGAATGGAGACCATCAGCACCTGAATCAAGGAAAAATCACTGCCTGCCGCTGCCAGGAAAGCCACGATGGAAACCACCGCCACAGAGGCAGGGGAGGCACAGATACCCATCTGGGAGGCCACGGAAGCCAACGCCATGGGGCGCTCGGGCCGGATATTCTGCTTGATGGCAACGTCATAGATAATGGGGAACAAGGTGTAGACCGCGTGTCCCGTACCGCACAGGATGGTAAGGAACCAGGTGGTCAGAGGTGCCAGGATCGTAACGTACTTGGGATGCCCTCTCAGAAGCTTCTCCGCATACTTCAGCATGACTGTCAGGCCGCCGGAGGTCTGCAAGAAGCCTGCGCAGGTGACAACAGCCATGATGATGAGCATGACATCAACCGGCGGCTTGCCAGGCTGATACCGGAATACGAAGGTAAAAATAACGAGGCCGATGCCGCTGATGACAGCCAGCCCGATGCCCCCGTGCCTGACGCCAAACACCAGGCAGGTCAGGAGCACAATGAATCCTAATAGCATTTCCATAGATACTCTCCCTTTCCAATAATGCTAATGATGACGAGCCTCCTCTCATATGTTTCTTATTCGCCCCTGCTTTTGATTTTCCTTCTCACACCTGATTTTTTTCAG
Source organism: uncultured Selenomonas sp. (assembly GCA_905234515.1). GTDB lineage: Bacteria > Bacillota > Negativicutes > Selenomonadales > Selenomonadaceae > Selenomonas_B. The sequence continues at coordinate 201 of CAJOIN010000372.1, read as the reverse complement.
TTTTCTTTCAGGCAAAAAAAGCAGGAACAACTCATGCGTTCCTGCCCCATGGTTTATTTACTTATCTACACTGCATAAAAATTGACAAGCTTTGCATCAAAGATGCCGTCCATTGCCTTTACCTTGGCCAGAGTTTCCTCCGGCAGCTCGTTATCAATGGTCAGCACCATCAGATTCGTGCTTTCCGTCTCAGTCTCCCCC
>CAJOIN010000371.1 GCA_905234515.1 uncultured Selenomonas sp. | reverse complement strand
GAGATGTTTTACATCTTACTCTTCATGTGTAACTTTGTCAAGTTACACAATGTAAATAGAAACAATTATCACTTAAATAATGAAAAAGGAGGCCTTGCGGCCTCCCCTGTGTAAATACGTATTACAGTTTGAACTTCTGCACTTCCATTTGCAAATCCGTAGCCATCTTTGCCAGGCTCCGGCTGGCGTTGGCGATTTCCTGCACGGATGCGCTCTGCTCCTCCGTGGCGGCGGATACCGTCTGGGACTCCTCTGCAGCACTGCGGCTGGCAGAATCTATGGTGCGCACATGTCCCACGATTTCTTCGCCATTCTTGGCCATGCCGGTGATATCTGTGCTGATTTCCTGAATCTGGCCAGAGACATTCTCCACCAGCTCGATGATCTTGCGGAAGGAATCTCCCATGGAAATTATATTAGCGGCGCCCTTCTGCACCTCGGCGTTGCCCGCCTCCATGCCGCTGATGGCATTATCGATATCGCTGCCCACGGCCTTCAGAAGGTCAGCAATCTGCCCGGCTGCCTCACGGGAAGACTCAGCCAGTTTCCTGACTTCCTCTGCTACCACCGCAAAGCCACGGCCCTGCTCGCCTGCTCTGGCTGCCTCAATGGCTGCATTCAGGGACAGCAGGTTGGTCTGCTCGGCTATGCCCGTGATGGTTTCCACAATGGCCACGATTTCCGAAGACCTCTCGCCCAAAGCCTTCACCACTTTCATGGACTCCAGGCTGCTGGCCTCAATATGCTTAATCTGCTGGATAGCCTCCTCCAAGGTCTTGCCGCCCTCCCGGGCAATGTCTGCTGCCTGGCGGCCCTCGTTGGCAGCTACCGAGGCCTCCCCTGACACAGTCTGGATAGTGCCGCTGAGGCGCTCAATGGCCTCGGTGGTAGAGCTTACAGCTCCCAGCTGCTCATTGGTGCCCTGGGCCACCCGCACAATGGAGTTGGCCACCTGGTCAGAGGCCTGGGCGGACTGCTCAGTGGTGGCGTTGAGCTCTTCAGAGGAAGCAGCCAGATTCTGGGAGAAATCATGGACAGAGCGCATGACCTTGGCCACGCTCTGGCGCATGTCCCGCACAGCGTGGGCCAGGATGCCCAGCTCGTTTTCCACCGTTACCTTGGCAGGACGGTCAGCAAAATCACCAGAAGCTCATAGCAGCAAGAGGCGACATAGCCTTGTTCACCGTCATAACGATGCCCAAGGAAATGATTATCAGGATAATAATGGAGATACCTGCCACAATCTTCAACAGGCTATAGACAGGCGCAAAGAGCTCGGCCTCATAGGCCACAGCTGCCATGCCCCAGCCGGTAGCTTTCACTGGGGAATAGAAAGCAATCATGTTCTCCCCATCTGCCCGTTTGAACTTGTAGCAGCCAACCTCCCCGGAGAGCATCTTCTGCCCCAGCTCCTTCAGGGCAGGGTCCGCATCCTCGGTGATTTTCTGCTTCATGATGGCTTCTTCATCGGGATTCACAATGAATGTGCCGTCTTTGGCCACCAGATAGCTGTAGCCCTGACTGCCAATCTTGAATTCGCCAACCTTTTCACGGGCAGCATCCACATAGACAGCCGCCAGCACCATAGCCACATTCTGGCCGGAGGGATTCTTGGCCAGGGCAATGGAGTTCACGATAATCTTGCCCGTAGCCTGGGAAATGACAGGCGGTGCCATGAAAGAGTCCTTTTCACCTTTCATGGTTTCCTTGTACCAGGCCTTGTCGGCATTGTGCATCTCCTTGAAGCCTGACTTGGTCCAGCCGTAGAGCACGCCGGAGCCGTCAAAAGGTCCCCAGCTGACGCTGTCATAGACACCCGGATAGACTTTTTCCATGAGCTTCAAGCGCAGCTCGTTGTTGGCGGTAAGATCCGCCTGGGTAGCTGGCAGTCCCCTGGCCGCCATGGAATTGGCGGTCATCTGGGTTTCCAGCATCCTGGCATCCAGCCAATCGGAGACACCATCTGCCACCTCAGCAGTGGTTTTCTCCGAACCTGCTACCAATTGGTCTTCAAAGGCGGAACTGGTGTACTTGAAAATGACACCGGACAGCACCAATAAGCCCACGATGACCACCGGCAGTACAACCATC
>CAJOIN010000370.1:1372-2487 GCA_905234515.1 uncultured Selenomonas sp. | reverse complement strand
AATACTCTTGCGTTGCCCATGTGGAAGCGGAAAAGATCACCACAGGAGAATGGCTCCTGAAATGGTACACCGTTTACGTAAGGCCCCGTATCAGGGCCAACACCAGACAAAGCTATAAAGATGTCCTGAAAATTGCTCAAGAGGAAATAGGTAGTATTCACCTCGATAAATTAAACGAAGTTGACCTGCAAGGCGTCATCTTCGGCAGGCTCGGGAAACACTACCGTACCGCCAAATACTTCCGCGTCCTCATGCGGGCGGCACTTAGGCGGGCGGTCAGAAGCCACCTCTTGAAAGAGTCACCCGCCGAGGACTTGGAACTGCCGCCCAAACCGGACAAGCGCCCATTCGTCAAACCCTCTGAAGATGACTGGCTGCGCCTGATAAACTTCGAGACGTGCTACTACTGCTGGAAGTGGATAATCCTTGCCGAATATGTCACGGGCTGCCGCCTCAGTGAACTGCTGGCCCTCAAATGGGAGGACCTCACCTATACCTATGAGGAAAATGGCACCCTGGCAGGTGGCGTGCTTCACATCGGCCACGCCCTCATCCGCGGGGAGAACGAAGAAAAAGGCGGCGAGCGTCCCCTGATTCGCTCCCAGACCAAAACCGAAAGCGGCAACCGCTACCTGAGCCTGCCCGCGGACTTCTGCCGCGAAATGAAGGAGCTTCACAAATTGCAGCTTGAAAGGCGGCTCATGTTCCAGGGCGTAAAAGATGAAGGCTACATCTTCACCAAAGATGAAGGACAGCCCATCAATCCCTCATCCTTCAGTTCCCGCTTCAGCTTGGTGCGGAAGCGCTTGGGCATCGGCACGACCTTCCACATGCTCCGGCATGATATGGCAGTCAGAATGAAGAAAAACCATTTTGACGCCAAGGACGCACAGTTCCAGTTAGGACACAGCACCATACAAACTACATTAAATATATACACCCATCTTGACAGGGACGATAAGAACGCCATTGGCGACTGGCTGCAGGAAGGTGTCAGTAACCTTTTGACAGGGAAGAAGCAGTATGACAACAGCCGCTTCCTACAGAGCTAAACATTTCCCAGTTCCGAAATGGGCGTAAAACAAAGCCCTGCCGGATTCCTGGCAGGGCTTTAT
>CAJOIN010000370.1:0-1284 GCA_905234515.1 uncultured Selenomonas sp. | reverse complement strand
AAAACCCTCGAAGCCTTTGATTTCAAGTGGTGCCGGAAATCGGACTTGAACCGATACGTTGTTGCCAACGCCAGATTTTGAGTCTGGTGCGTCTGCCAATTCCGCCATTCCGGCTCGATAATGACCTGTGCGTCATCAACGAATAACATTATAGCACGCATATATGTTCACGTCAAGTGTTTAACTTTGACTCTTTATTTCTCTAAAAGACAGGCCAGGAATTCCTTGCCATATTTCTTCAGTTTCATTTCGCCGATGCCCTTGACTTCCAGCATTTCTTCCATATTTTGGGGCAGAACGGCGCACATATCCTTGAGGGTGGCGTCGGAGAAGACCACATAAGGGGGCACGTGTTCCCGGGTGGCAATTTCTTTGCGCAGATGGCGAAGCTTGTCGAAGAGCCCGGTATCTTGGGGAGCTTTGGCGGGTTCCGGCTTGGGTACAGCCTGCCAGACCTTTTCCTGGCCTTTCAGCACTGGATAGGCGGCGGGCCTCAGGGTGAGGACAGGGTATTTGCTTTCGGTGAGAGCCAGGTAGTCCGTGGCCACGAAGCGCTGGATGAGGAGCTTGATGTCTGCCAGGGTGCGTTCCTTCATAAGGCCGAAGGTGGAGAGACGGTCGAAGTGCAGCTCCTTGACCCGTTTGTCACTGGAGCCCTTCAGCACCTGAGCCACCAGAGTCAGGCCAAAGCGTTCCTGCATGCGGTAAACGCAGGAGAAAACTTTTTGGGCGTCAATGGTCACATCTGTTTTCTCCAGCCCTGCCTTGCAGTTGCTGCAGTTGTCACAGACAGGCTCGCTGCTTTGGTCGCCAAAGTAGCTGATGATGAAGTGACGCAGGCACTCCGGGGTGTGGCAGTAGTCCACCATCTTTTGGAGGCAGCCCAGGTTGTGGGCTTTGCGTTCTTCATTTTCTGTGGATACGTCGATGAGGTACTTTTGGGTCATGACGTCCTGGGGGGAGTAGAGCAGAATGCACTCACCCGGTTCCCCGTCACGACCGGCTCTGCCAGCTTCCTGGTAGTAGGCCTCGATGTTCTTGGGCATATTGTAGTGTATGACGAAGCGCACATTGGACTTGTCGATGCCCATGCCAAAGGCGTTGGTGGCCACAATGACCTGCACGTTGTCGTAGAGAAAGTCCTCCTGGGCCTGGTTGCGGGCTTTGTCGGAAAGCCCTGCATGGTAGCGGTCCACGGCAAATTTCTTCTTTTTCAGGTGCTCATAGAGGCTGTCCACTTCCTTGCGGGTGGCGGCGTAGATAACTCCTGCTTCTTTAGGATGT
>CAJOIN010000369.1:1312-2425 GCA_905234515.1 uncultured Selenomonas sp. | reverse complement strand
CATATAGTATTTCCCCTTCACCCGCCAGGATTCCCGCACCCCTACCTGGCTGGCCATGCGGCTGATCTGGGCCTTTTCAAAGCCCTTGATATGCTTCACGAAGAAATCCGCCAGCCGCCGCTGCATCCTCATGCCGAAGCTCACGGAGCGGGACAGGGACAGGGCATCCGTGGAGCTGAAGCGCAGGGGCGGCAGCTCCGGGCAGTTCATGGACATGGTGCCGGGCTTGCCGATGATGGCGAAAGCCTGGATATAGAGAATGTCATCCTCCGTCAGCTCCCCGCTCTTTACGCCGCTTTTGAAAAAGTCCTCTGTCTTTTTCCACTTGGCAAACTCAAAGAAATAGGAGGGCTGCTCCAGGGACCAGGTGTCCTTGAATTCCTCTTTGAAGAAGCGGTGTGCCCTCTGCACATCAATGCCGCTCATTTCAAAGCGCAGGCTCATGGGCTGGTTGCGGCCTGTCTTTTCCGCGCCCTTTTCCACGGGGACGCCTGCGAAGCGGGAGAGCAGGGCATCCCCGGTGGCGTCAATAAAGACCTTGGCATTGATGAGCCCCAGGCCCGCCACGGTCTGCACGATGCAGGAGCGGATTTTCCCTTCCTCCACTATGGCCCCTACCAGGGAGGCGTTGTAGAGAATCTCCACCTCCGCCTCGGCGCACATCTCGTCATAGGTATAGGAAAGATAGTCCGGGGAATACTGTCCGGCACCGCCGCCGTAGAAGGTGGGAGTCTCCACCCCCAGCAGGGGGGCAATGCCCTGGCCTTCCATACGCTTGTTGAGATCCGTGATATAGGGCGTGTCGCTGCCATAGGCAAAGGTGGGCATGCAGGGATAGACGCAGCCCTGGGTGGAAAGCCCTCCCAGGGCAATGTTTCTCTCCACCAGCATCGTCTTTGCACCTCTGCGGCCTGCCACCACTGCCGCTGCTGTACCTGCGGAGCCGCCGCCTACCACGCACACATCCACATCCAGGAGCACCGGCAGCTCCGTTTGGCTAAAATCCGCCCTGGGGGTGGGGGCAGCCGCCCCTTCAGCCTTCGGCACCGCCCCTCCCAGAGCAGCCCCGGCCATCGTCACCCCTGCCAGCTTCATAAAGTCACGGCGGGAAAT
>CAJOIN010000369.1:0-1300 GCA_905234515.1 uncultured Selenomonas sp. | reverse complement strand
AGACACCTCCATAATTTTTCTTTAGTGTATGTAGATATATTCACTAAAGAAGAAGTATTCCTCATATCAAAGAACCTCATCCACCGCTTACGCGGTCCCCCTTCCCCAGAGGGGAAGGCTTTTTTCGTCAGTGAGTATATTTCGCTCAGAACTGATTTTTTCCTTCCTTGGGAGGCATAAAACTTTCTGGCAGGAATCAGCAAACTAATGTTGAACTCATACATGAGTGTATTACGCAAATGTAAAAAACAGCTAACTGATGAGAAATTAAGGAGCGGATTCATGATGAAGAAAAAGATTCTGGCTGCAACCTGCGCCGCTGTGGCACTGCAACTTGGCAGCGCCCTGCCCGTAACTCCCTGGGAGGCTGCCTGTGCCCCCTCGCCTGTGCTGGCAGTGCCCGTGGCCGAGGCGGCAGCGTCCTGGCATGAGGATATCGAGGAGGCCACTAAGGACGATACCATGGCCTTCGGGATTTACATTGGCAAGCCCCTGCAAACCTTTATAGATGATTTTACCAGCAAGGGCTGGCAGCGCAACAATAATTACGGCAAGACTATTGCCTTTCAGAAGGATAGGGGGGCTTATCTCATTGCCGTGGTTGTTCATCCCCATGAGAACAACAAAAATCTGGTAGGCGATTACAACATCCGCTTTCATATCAAGGACCGGAATACTGCCGATGAAATGTATATGATGGCCGAGAAGAATTTTTCCTACAATTTTGGCCGTCCTAACGTCAAGCGGGGCAACGATAACAGGACCTGGTTTATTAACGACACTTTTTCCCTGCTGATCGAATATAACGAATACGACCCCCGCATGTCCCTGGTGAAGAATTTTCCCTATGAAGTTGTGGTGAAAAGGCAGACGGGGGACTTCAAGAGATTCTTCCAGGCAAAGCAGTAAGGAACTGGTGCGGTACTCCCGCAAAAAGCCTTCCCCAGAGGGAAGGGGGTGAACATGTCGGTGGCATGTTTCCGGTCGAGGACGGTGGGATGAGGTCTCAGGGCATGTGAAACCTCATCCACCGCTTCGCGGTCCCCCTTCCCCAGAGGGGAAGGCTTTTTTGCGCGGGTATATCTATTTTTACTGTTCAGCCGCATCCATGCTCAGGCTTGGGGGAATTTCAGGCCGGCGCTTTCCCTGGCCTGTTCCAGAATGCGAACCACTGCCAGGGTTTCTTCGCTGAGCCTTTGGTACTCTTTGCGGTGCTCCGGGCTTTTCCCGTCTATGATGGCCGCAAAGTCCAGGAATTCCTGGGTCATTCTGTGGGGTACGGGGTGGGGCTCGTAGGTTT
>CAJOIN010000368.1:1397-3557 GCA_905234515.1 uncultured Selenomonas sp. | reverse complement strand
TCCTCTTCCCCGGTGGACATGAGCTTCACTCCCTGGGAGCTTCTGCCGTAGACGGAGATGTCAGCCACATTCATGCGGATGACAATGCCGCCGGCGGTGATGAGCATGAGTTCCTGCTCATCGTGTACCACCTTGATGCCCACTACAGGGCCGGTCTTATCCGTGACCTTCAGGTTGATAAGGCCCTTGCCGCCACGGGTCTGACGGCGGTACTCCTCCACGGAGGTGCGCTTGCCGAAGCCTTCCTGGGTCACCGTCAGAACCTCGGCGTCACGGCGCAGCAAATCCATGCCCACCACTTCGTCGCCGGGGCGCAGGGTGATGCCCTTCACGCCGCGGGTGTTGCGGCCCATGGCCCGCACATCATCCTCGGAGAAGGCAATAGCCATGCCCTGCTTGGTGCCCAGCATCAGGCTGCTTTCACCATCAGTAGCCTTTACGCCAATAAGCACGTCATCATCGTCCAGCTTCAGGGCAATCAGGCCCACCTTGCGGATATTGCTGAACTCAGACACAGAAGTCTTCTTCACGATACCCTTCTTGGTGGCCATGAAGAGATACTGGTCCTCACCCACGCCCTTCACCGGGATGATGGCCTGAATCTTCTCCTCAGACTCCAGCTGCAGCAGGTTGATGAGGGCCGTGCCCCTGGCCTGGCGGCTGGACTCGGGAATCTCATAGGCCTTCAGATGGAAGACCCTGCCCCGACTGGTAAAGAACAGGATGGTATGGTGAGTTGTGGTGATAAGGATATCTTCCACAAAGTCCGTTTCCTTGGTGGCCATGCCCTTGATGCCTACGCCGCCACGCTTCTGGTTCTTGTAGGCAGTGAGGGGCATGCGCTTGATGTAGTCATTGTGGGAAAGGGTGATGACCACATCCTCCTCAGCAATGAGGTCTTCCACATCAATCTCTGAGGTGTCCATCGTCGCCGTACTTCTCCTTGACAGCCCGCAGCTCGTCCTTGATGATGGCCAGCACTTTCTGCTCGTCAGCCAGGATAGCCTTGTACTCCTCGATAGCCTTCAAGGTCTCCTGGTACTCATCCTCAATCTTCTCACGCTCCAGACCGGTCAGGCGCTGGAGGCGGAGGTCCAGGATGGCCTGGGCCTGCTTGTCCGAGAGTTTGAAGCCCGTCATGAGGGCTTCCTTGGCGATATCTGCGGTACGGCTCTCACGGATAGTGGTGATGACCGCATCCAGATTGTCCAGGGCAATGGTCAAGCCTTCCAGGATATGGGCGCGGGCTTCGGCCTTTTTCAGCTCATAGCGGGTACGCCTGGTAATGACATCTTCCTGGTGCTTGATGTAGTAATGGAGCACTTCCTTCAGGTTCAGCACCTGGGGCTTGCCGTCCACCAGAGCCAGCATGATGACGCCGAAGCTGTCCTGAAGCTGGGTGTGCTTATAAAGCTGGTTCAGCACCACATTGGCATTGGCATCCTTGCGGAGGTCGATGACAATGCGCATGCCGTTCCTGTCAGACTCATCGTTCAAGGCCGTAATGCCCTCAATGCTCTTGTCCCGAACCAGCTCCGCAATCTTTTCAATGAGGCGGGCCTTGTTCACCTGATAGGGCAGCTCCGACACGATAATGCGGGGCTTGCCGTTGGACATGGTCTCAATATGGGCCTTGGCGCGCATTTTGATGATGCCGCGTCCCGTGGTGTAGGCAGAGCGGATGCCCTCATGGCCCAGCACCAGACCGCCTGTGGGGAAGTCAGGCCCCTTGATGACCTCCATCAGCTCCTCCACAGAAGCCTCAGGATGGTCGATGAGCATCAAAGTGCCGTCAATGACCTCACCCATATTATGGGGAGGAATATTGGTGGCCATACCTACGGCGATGCCGGAGGTGCCGTTCACTAAGAGCTGGGGGAACTTGGCAGGAAGCACAGAAGGTTCCTTCAGGGACTCATCGTAGTTGGGCACGAACTCCACCGTGTCCTTGTCGATGTCCTGAAGCATGACCTCAGCCACTTTCGCCATGCGCACCTCAGTATAACGCATAGCAGCGGCAGGGTCGCCGTCCACGGAGCCGAAGTTGCCGTGGCCGTCAGCCAGCATATAGCGCATGGAGAAATCCTGGGCCATGCGCACGATAGCATCGTAAACGGAAGAATCACCATGGGGGTGATATTTACCCAGAACTTCACCGAC
>CAJOIN010000368.1:0-1304 GCA_905234515.1 uncultured Selenomonas sp. | reverse complement strand
TCGATATAGGCCGTCTTCATCTGGTTGCCCAAATCTACCGGCACAATCTTGCCTTGACCAAAATCCACTTTCTCACCTCAAAATCTATTTTGAAAAATCCAACTAACTGTATGAAGCTAGAAAAACCTAGCATTTTATTATACCTTATTTAAGATAATTTATCTAGACTTAGGAAATTGAATTTATTATACTGTCTATGTTGCCAAACTCCCCACCGCTTTGCTTTGCGGAAAGGAGGTGTTTTAGATGGAGTCATTCCTTTGGGCCGTAGCTTCCGGCATAATGAGCAGCATCATCGCTCACTATGTTTGTGTAGCTATTGATCGGCACCTCGGCAACAAATAAGCGTTACTTTCTGGGATTTCATGCAAGCACTAATCACGCCTCTACATGAAACGCAAGAAGCCCGCCGGTTAATCACTCCGGCGGGCTTCTTGTTGTGTCCAGATGGACTCATTCCTTTTGGTAGCTTTATTATACCATCAGTTTCGACCATTTTCAACACATTTAACTCATTCAAACCTTCTGTCCTTATGCACTATCTCGCTGTAGATGAAGCCTTCCCGCACCCCGGAATCACTGTAGGTAATTTCCCGGCATTGGAACCTGCGGGCCAGGACGTCAGCTATGACCAGACCCGGTATCACGGTTTTCAGCCTTTCGGGCACGGCCTTCATGAGCATGATGGCCATTTCCTGGGAAATGCCATGGTCACGGCGGAAGGCGCCTATGAGGTTCACCAGCCGCCTGACCTCAATGCGGGTATTGACCCGGGGAAGATTGAAGAGCTCATTGTAGAGGGCGCAGCCCCCCTTGAAGGAGCCGCCTATGCCAATAAGGGCAGCCTCGCTTACGTCGGCAAAGGCCCTTTCTGCCCCAATGGTAGCCTCAGCCTCCTGGTACATTTCCAGGCATTCCGTCACCGAGGGCAGGATGCCCTTCACGTACTTGGCATGGAAAAGCAAGGAACCAATGGGCAGGCTCACCTTCTTGCAGATTTCCTTGGCGCGAAAAGACACGATTTCCGTACTGCCGCCGCCTATATCCACCAGCAGGCCATCTTCGGCAGGAATGTCATGGACAGCTCCCACGAAATCGAAGGTTGCCTCCTCATCCCCGCTGATGACCCTGATGGGCAGGCCCACGGCGTGCTCGATGGCTCCCACCGCCGCCTCGCTGTTTTTGGCATTTCTGAGGGCCGCCGTGGTGAAGGCGTATACCCGGGTGATATTGAAGCTGTAGAGGAACGCCTTGAACTCCTGCAGCACCTCTATGGCCCGCTCTACCCCCTCCGGGGACATGAC
>CAJOIN010000367.1:857-2169 GCA_905234515.1 uncultured Selenomonas sp. | reverse complement strand
TCTCCCAGTTCCCTGAGCCCCTTGTTTTCCTCCTCGGAAATCTTTTTCTTCATAATGGACTCTTCATCCGGGCTGACGATATAGGTGCCGTCCTGGGAAACCATCAGGCTGTAGCCCTTCTCCCCTATCTTGAAGGCGCCCACCTTCTCCCGTACCGCATCCACATAGACCGCCGCCAGCACCATGCCCACGGTCTTGCCCCCGTTATCCTTCGCCAGGGCGATGGAATTCACGATGATGCGCCCGGTGGCCTGGGAAATGACCGGCGGCGCCATAAAGGAATCCTTCTGGCCCGTCATCGTGTCCTTATACCAGGCTTTCTCCTTGTTGTGCATCTCCTTGAAGCCGGACTTCGTCCAGCCGTAAAGCACCCCTGAGCCATCAAAAGGCCCCCAGCTCACGCTGTCGTAGACCCCCGGATAAATTTTCTCCATCAGTTGCAGGCGGTACTCGTTGTTAGCGCTCATCTGGTCAGCCGTCTCCGGCAGCCCCCGCGCCGCCAGAGAATTTGCGGTCATCTGGGTTTCCAGCATGCGGGCATCCAGCCAGTCCGACACGACTCCTGCCACTTCTTCCGTATTCTTCAGCGAAGAATTTTCAATCTGCGCTTCAAAGGAAGAACCCATGTACTTGAAAATAACGCCGGTCATCGCCACCAGGCCAATAATGACGATGGGCAGGACAAGCATCAGTATTTCCGCCTTCACCGTGCGCCTGCCGATTTGCTGCATATTGAAATCAGCCATAATGAATCATCCCCCTTGCGGCCATTTACAGTCTGCATCCGCTTTACCATAAATTATGCTGTGCCCCCCACCACCGCTAACGCGGTTCCCCGCCCCCCTGGGGGCGGACATGTAAGCTGGCACAGTCTACTGTTTGACAGTATAGTATTCTAAGCCAGCCGCCTGAATCCCTGCCTTCCCGGACAAAATTCAGGTTTTTTTCAGCTATAACTAGGAGAACTCCCGGTTTAATGGTATAATGACTGTGTTTCAGGGCGTGGCTTTTACGTCAGTATCCATTGACAGCCATTGCCGTCTGTGCTACAGTGTAAAACATATAAAATCACTATGAATTGGAGGAAGCCTGATGATTAAGCTTTCTCAGATTGAGAAAACCTATGCCACCCCTGCAGGGCCCCTCAGGGCACTGAAGGGCATCGATCTCAATATCAAAAAGGGGGAAATCTACGGCATCATCGGCCTGTCCGGCGCGGGCAAGTCCACCCTGGTGCGCTGCATCAATATGCTGGAGCGCCCCACCAGGGGCAAGGTCTTCGTGGACGGCCGGGAACTTACGGCCATGAGCG
>CAJOIN010000367.1:0-838 GCA_905234515.1 uncultured Selenomonas sp. | reverse complement strand
CTGCAACGGTCTACGATAATATCGCCTTTCCCCTCCGGCTGGCAGGTGAGGGGGAAGATGCCATCCGCGCCAAGGTCATCCCTCTGCTGAAACTGGTGGGGCTGGAAGCGAAGGCGGAGCAGTACCCCTCCCAGCTCTCCGGGGGCCAGAAGCAGCGCGTCGGCATTGCCCGCGCCCTGGCCTCCGAGCCGAAGGTGCTGCTCTGCGACGAGGCCACCTCAGCCCTTGACCCCCAGACCACCCGCTCCATCCTGGATCTTATCAAGAGCATCAATGAGCGCCTGCACCTGACTGTGGTGGTCATCACCCACGAAATGCAGGTCATCAAGGACATCTGCGACAAGGTGGCGGTGCTGGACGGGGGCGTTATCACCGAGCAGGGCACGGTGCTGGATGTCTTCACCAATCCGCAAAAGGACATCACGAAGGAATTTATCTCCGTGCTGCTCTCCAACGAACTGCCGGTGGCATTCCGCGGCGGCCTTGTGGAAAAGGAATATTCGGAGGGTGCCTACCTGCTGCTGCGCCTCACCTTTATCGGCGAAAGCGCAGATGAGCCGGTGCTGGCGGGCATGATACGGAAATTCCCGGAGGTTGAGTGTACCATGCTTTTCGGCCAGTTGGATCAGATCTCCGGCCAGCCCTTCGGCCGCATGATCGTGGGCCTGACCGGGCCCCAGCAGCAGATAGACATGGCTCTGGGCTATCTGGCGGCGCAGGAACTCAGGGAGGAGGTGATCGGCTATGTCAGAAGACATGGTGCTGCTGCTGGGTAAGGCACTGGGGGAGACCGTCTACATGGTAGCCGTCTCCATGGCCATTGCCACCCTGCTGGGCG
>CAJOIN010000366.1 GCA_905234515.1 uncultured Selenomonas sp. | reverse complement strand
TACTTTCTTTGTCCACACAAAGAAAGTAACACCACGAGCCATGCCCATTAGCGAAAAAAACTTTCCTCAAGGGAAGGCTTTTTCTTTAACGAGTATAATTCTTTGGCCTTGCAGCTTTATCCTTCCAGCCCTGCGAAAAAGGTGGGGGCTTTTCGGTTTTCCGGGATTCTGAAATAAAAATGAAAAAAGTTGTTGCAATCTTTGAAACTATGCGTTATAATAGCTTTAGTTGAAACAAGGGGGGACGCTCATGAAATTATCTTTGGCAGTTGCCCTGACAGCGGCGCTCCTGGCCGGATGCTATGGCCAGGCGGCGGCAGCGGTTGGCACGCCCTCTGGAGCGCCGGCCTATCCCTTGAATCGTAACGTATCTGTCGGAGCCCGCTTCGTGCAGGACAAGGACTGGGCAGCCCAGCTTAATTACAAGGGTGCTCATCCTGAGATCCGCGGCACCTGGGGGCTGTACGCAGCCTATCGCTATCAGGACAGGTACATATGGGTGGATCCCCTGTGGGGAAGCGCCGGCCTCGGCCAGCAGGGCTGGGAGCTTGGCGCAAGCTATGCGCTGCTCAGGAATGTTGTCCTCAGCGCGCACTACTTCAGCGGCAAGGATTTAGGCTCAGGCGAGGATGCCGAGCGGATTTTGGGCCGCATCGAGTTTCATTTTTGAAGGGGGGCGTATGCCCCGCATGCGGAAAGCATTTCGATCCACGACACCGTTGCCAAACCATTATTTGGACACAGAACCCCGCCTCGCTGGCGGGGCTTTTTTTGTCCTCCTGCAAGGGGCGAAACCCCTTTGCCCTTTCACGCGAAGTTTATCCGATGCTAACGGGCGCTAAAACTCCCACTGAATCAATCTCATTTTATTGACTTCTCACGGCGGGTAAGGTACAATATGCGGGTATTGCGGAAACAGCCGCAAGTATGTAAAACCGGCGGGTATTGCCTGCTGTGCCGGTGTACTGAAAAGAGAAATCTTAGCGCTGGTTCTCATTGCCATGAGAAGACGAGGAGAAGGTTGTCGAGCCGTCAGCGGATGCCTTCCGGGCAGTCCACCCGAAAAATGCCCCTTAAAGCCGCTTCGCGAGGAGCGGGACAAAGGGGGCAGGGGACGCAGCAGGCGTGTGGGGGAGATCCCCCGAAGGAGGTACCATTATGTGCGGTATCGTTGGTTACATTGGCAAGCAGAAGTCGAAGCGTGCCTCGGAAGTCCTGCTGGAGGGCCTCTCCAAGCTGGAGTACCGGGGCTATGACTCTGCCGGCATTGCTGTCCTGGAAAATGACAAAATCCGGGTGGAAAAGAGCGTGGGGCGGCTGGCTGCCCTGCGGGAGAAAATCGAGGAAAATGAGCCGGTGGGCACCCAGGGCATCGGCCATACCCGCTGGGCCACCCATGGCCGTCCCTCCGACCGCAATTCCCATCCCCATACGGATTGCTCCGGGGATTTCGTGGTGGTGCATAACGGCATTATCGAGAACTACCTGACCCTGAAGGAAGAACTTATCGAGCAGGGCCACGAATTCAAGTCGGAGACGGATACAGAGGTGGTGGCCCACCTCTTGGAGGAAGTCTACAACGGGGACTTCACCTCCTCCGTGCGGGAGGTGCTGCGGCGCATCGAGGGCAGCTATGCCCTGGTCTTTATGTCCAGCAAGCATCCGGGAATGCTCATTTGCGCCAAGCAGTACAATCCCCTGATTATCGGCCTGGGGGAAGGGGAGAACTTTATCGCCTCGGACATCCCCGCCATCATCGCCCACACCCGCAGGAACTACATCCTGGGTGACGGGGAGCTGGCAGTGGTGACGGCAGACTCCGTTGCCATCACGAACCGGGCCGGGGAGCCTGTGCAGAAGAAGGTCTTTGAGGTCAGTTGGAATGCCGAGGCTGCGGAAAAGGGCGGCTATGAGCATTTCATGCTGAAGGAAATCCACGAGCAGCCCAAGGCCGTGCGGGACACCCTTTCCCAGCGCATCGCGAAGGACGGCACCTGCATCCGCATGGAGGAACTGAAGTGGAGCCG
>CAJOIN010000365.1:1409-2039 GCA_905234515.1 uncultured Selenomonas sp. | reverse complement strand
ACAGTTCCGTGTGGGGGGCGCAAAGAATCAGGCCATTGCGGCCTTGGGTAATACTGCACATTCGCAGCTTTTGTGCGGTAAAGTCAAGATTTCCTATTTACTTCATCGTAGATTTTGGGAAAAACTTAAGCCGGATTCAGTTTTTGTTGCTGCAAAAATCCTTGCATTTACCCTTCAAGGCTAATAAAATAGAAGCGTATACTATGTTTCGGGGAGGGGTCGCTTTGCAGAAGCAGGCAACCATTGGGGCGGAGGCCGCTTATACGGGGGTCGGGCTGCACTCGGGGCGTCAGGTGCATATGGTGCTGAAGCCTGCGCCGGAGGAGGCGGGGCTGGTCTTTGTGCGCACGGATCTGCCGGAGAGCCCTAAGATACATGCGGTGGCAGCCAATGTCACTTCCACCATGCGCGCAACGACATTGGAGGAGCATGGCGCGAAGGTCTTTACCATTGAGCATCTGATGAGTGCGCTGCATGCGGCGCGTATCGACAACTGCTTTATCGAGATGGATGGGGAGGAGCCGCCGGTGGCGGATGGTGCCGCCCTCGCGTTTTTCGAGCTGCTGGAGCAGGCAGGCCGCAGGGAGCAGGCAGCAGAGCGGCGCGAAATCGTGATTGACAGGGTGTACC
>CAJOIN010000365.1:0-1382 GCA_905234515.1 uncultured Selenomonas sp. | reverse complement strand
TGATGATGAGGAGCATCAGCGTTTTGTGCTGGCCTTGCCTTATGAGGGCTTCCGGGTGAGCTTTACTTCCCTGAATCCCCACAGGCTGATTGGGGTGCAGTACGAGAATTTCGAGATCACGCCGGATGTTTACAAGCAGGAAATCAAGCAGTTGCAGGCCATGGGCCTGGGGCTGGGTGGCACCCTGGAGAATGTGATTGTCTACAATGATGAGGGTTGGCTGAACCCGCTGCACTTCGGCGATGAGCTTGTGCGCCACAAGATACTGGATGTGATTGGCGATCTGCGCCTGGCTGGGATTATCCGCGGCCATATCATCGCGGTGGCTTCGGGCCATGAGCTAAATACCCGGCTGGCCAGGCAGATAGCGGCAGCTTTAGGCTGAACAGACACATATAGGATGAAGAAAGAAGGATTTTGTCATGGAACTTGATATCAATGAAATCATGAAGATTTTGCCCCATCGTCCGCCGATGCTGCTGGTGGATCGCATCCTGGAGATTGATCCCTTCAAGTCTGCCACGGGGCTGAAGAACATCACCATGATTGAGCCCCAGTTTGCGGGGCATTTCCCCGGTCATCCCATTATGCCGGGGGTGCTGCTGCTGGAGGCCATGGCCCAGGTGGGAGGCGTGGCCATGCTGTACCCGGAGGAGCACCGGGGCAAGCTGGCTTTCTTCGGCGGCATGGATAATGTGAGGTTCAAGAAGCCGGTGGTGCCGGGAGACCAGTTGATTACCAAGGCGGAAATCGTCAAGGTGCGGGGCAATTTCGGGGTGCTGCACGCAGACGGCTATGTGCAGGACAAGCTGGTGGCCCAGGCTGATTTCAAGTTCGCCCTGGTGGAGGATGAGACCCATCAGTCCAAGGCAACCAGGGAAAAATTAGCGGCAGAACAAGAAAAAGCGTGATTTTGACTGATATTGACAAGATATATGCACCTAATCTTTGTTCAACTCGTAAAACGCCAGGATTTACAGTTATATCCCATGCGAAAAGCGGAAGTGTGTTTAGGAGTGTAGTAAAGACGGAACAAAGCCAGTGGTGTCGCGGGGCTGATATCGCTGTATATAGGTAGGCATAGAGGAGTTGTAGCAGAAATGGGTATGGAAAGCAAAGTAATTGCTTATATACATGAAACTGCCGTGGTGGCGCCGGGGGCAAGGATTGCGAAGAATGTGGAAATAGGGCCATACTCTGTCATAGGCGAGCACGTGGAGATCGGCGAGGGGACGAAGATCGGCCCCCATGTGGTGATAAAGGGGTGGACCAGCATAGGGAAGGATTGCCGTATCTTCCAGTTTTCCTCCATCGGGGAGGAAAACAAGGAATTTTTGAAGGAGTTGGAGACCTTTGTCCATACTGGCCATTGATACGGCTAC
>CAJOIN010000364.1:1034-2447 GCA_905234515.1 uncultured Selenomonas sp. | reverse complement strand
TGAGTTTATGAAAAAGTATTTCATGATCGGACTGGCCATTATCTTTGCCTTGACTGTCGGCCTGATTGTCTACGGGGCCTACCTCAACAGGCAGGGCGAGCTGCAGATCATGCACCGCATGGAGGAGCGTGCCTTGCCTGTCCACGGGGCCAGGGCTGCCTTCCGGGAAATCAAGCCCCATATCCTGCTGAACACGGTGAATCTCAGGGCCACGGATATGGCTGATGCCGTGACCCTCATAGACGGGCGCATCATGGAAGTATATGTGGACAAGAACAGCGTGGTGAGCCAGGGCCAGCCCCTGTTCACCGTGGTGAATGAGAAGCTTCCCATGCAGCTAAAAGAAGCCGAGAGCAACATTATGAAGGCCATGGCCCAGCTAAAGCAGAGTGCCAACAACTACGACCGCTTTCGGCGCCTGGTGGAAAACAAGGCTGCTTCCCAGGCCAAGTTTGAGGAAGCAGAAGCCCAGTATGTGGCGGCTCAGGCCAATCTGGCAGAAGCCCAGAGCCGCAGGGACCAGCTTATGATGCAGGAGGCCCGGCAGACGGTGACGGCTCCCGTGGCGGGGAAGGTGCTTTTCATCTACCGTCAGGCAGGTTCCTATGTGCAGCCCGGCACCGCCCTGGCCCTGGTGGGAAATTTCAGCAGCCTGTACTTTGATTTCCCCATAGACGATTATCTTCTGGGGGATATTGATGTGGGCTACATTGCCAATCTCCGCTTCAAGAACGGAGTTTCCTACCAAAAAGCCTACAGCACTTCCTTTGAGTCCGGCAACCAGGGCGCCGAGGGCAGCTTCCGGGCAGTGGTGACGGAGATTAGCCCGCCCCCTTCCGAGCCGGCTGCCTACCGCAATCTCCGCTGGCAGGTGGATAACGGGGCAGGGATGCTGGAGCCCCAGACCTATGACAGCGTGAATATCGAGGCTGACGCAGGGCGGCGGGCCCTGGCGGTGCCCCTGGAGGCCCTGATTGATTCCCATGAGAATGAAGTCTTCGTGGTGACGGCGGAAAATAAGCTGGAACGCCGCCAGATTAAGGCGGGCGCCGATGATGACACTTATGTGGAAATCCTGTCGGGACTTGCGGAGGGCGAAATCGTAGTGGTCTCCGGCAAGGAAGGATTGGAGGAAGGGCTGAATGTTAAAGTCGCCCTGGACGAATAAGCGCAGATTTCCCCTGGAAGGAGTGAAGTAAGCATGGCTTCCGACAAGATGTTCAGCAAGGAGGCGCTTGACAAGCTGCGCTCCCCGGAAAAGCTCAACACCATGATTTCTGTCACCAATCCCGTAGGCTGGATGGGCCTGGCAGGCATCTGTCTGCTGTTCTTTGCGGTGGTGCTCTGGTCTATCTTCGGGGCTTTCACGGAAAAAGCCACGGGCATGGGCCTGATTACTGATTCGGCGGGGGT
>CAJOIN010000364.1:0-883 GCA_905234515.1 uncultured Selenomonas sp. | reverse complement strand
AGTCCACCAGTATGATGCCAAGAGGCATCAGGAGACGGTGCGGAAAAATATCTACAGCGACTATGACGGCATTGTGGACGAGGTCATGGTGGAGCCGGGGACTATGGTTGCTTCCGGCAGCCCCATCTGTAGTGTGCGGCTCACCCAGGACAGGGAGGAGCTGAACGGGGTGCTCTACATCCCCGTGGACAAGGGCAAGCGGGTGGAGCCGGGCATGAGCATCCAGCTCGCCCCTAACGGCGTGGATGTGTCCCAGACCGGCAGCCTGGTGGGAGTGGTGAGAAGCGTCTCCCAATACCCCGTTTCCGGGGAGGGCGTGAAGAAAGCCGTGGGCAGCAGCCAGCTTTCCCAGTATGTGCTGCAGCAGGGAGGCGGCGCCGTGGTGGAAGTGCGCTTTGATTTGGTGGAGGACCCCGGCTCCCCTTCGGGCTACCTCTGGACTTCCATCGTGGGAGAGCATAAGCCCGTCACGGCGGGCAGCTTCTGCACCGGCACCATCATTATCGACAGGAAGCCTCCCATAGAGAAAGTGTTCTACAAGATCAGCCAGTGGCTGAGAAGCAGGTGAGACTATGCTGGATAGGATAAAGGAAAAGCTTGCCAGCTTTCTGCCCGGAAAAAAGACCAGGGTCAAGGTGCCCACCATCCTGCAAATGGAGGCGGTGGAGTGCGGCGCGGCCTCCCTGGCCATGATTTTAGCCCACTACGGGCTCTGGATGCCCCTGGAAAAGCTGCGCCAGGAATGCGGCGTGACGCGGGACGGCAGCAATGCCAAGAATATCATGCTGGCTGCCCGCCGCCTGGGCTGCGAGGCCAAGGGCTTTGCCTGGAATGCCGCTCGTCTCAGGGAAAACAATGAATTTCCCCTGATTATCCATTGGGA
>CAJOIN010000363.1 GCA_905234515.1 uncultured Selenomonas sp. | reverse complement strand
GGCATATAAAGAAGGACTTGGCGAAGTGCTTGAAAGTGATAGAAGAATTTTTATAAAAACATTTCGGAAACATTTTGGAATTTGTAGAAGTTGCGTGTGGATTTGGATGGTTATCCGCCGTTTTAAGTGAAGTGAGCAGAATCCTAATGCTCCGGCGCTATAAGCTGCCGGTAGGAAAGGAGCCCCAATCCGTAGCCACCTGCCATAATAAGGGCCATGGGCAGGGCGGTGTTTTCCCCTGCAATGCCCACCAGGGGCATCATGGCAGCCCCCAGGATCATGGAGAAGAACCCCAGAAGGGCACTGGCGCTGCCGGCGTTTTTCCCTTGGCGGGAAAGGGCCAGGGAGAAACTGGCGGCTCCCATGACGGAGAGGGGCACGATGGTGACAAAAAGGACAGGCAGTATCAGGCTGAGGGGGGCCTGCATATAAAAGCCCAGGCACAGCAGCAGGGAGCCCAGGAGGGGGATGAGCAGGGAAATATGCAGGAGCCTCTCATCAGGCACCCGCCCTGCCAGGCGGGCAGGGAGGGCGCCTGTGAGCAGCAGCCCCGCCCCGATGCCGCCGAAGATCAGGCTGTAGCCCTGGGGAGAAACCTGGTAGACATTCTGGAACACAAAGGAAGAACCGGAGAGGTAGGAAAAGAAAGCTCCAAAGACAAAGCACTGGGTAAGGCAGTGGCCCAGGAAATACCTGTTTTTGAGAAGCCGGGGAAACTTGGCAAAGGAGGCCAGGACGCCGGGGAGACGCTTTTCCCTGGGCAGGGTTTCCCGGTAAACAAAGGTAGCCAGAAGCTGCACCAGCCCCACTGCCGTCAGTACCACGAAAACACCGCGCCAAGTAGTAAAGAGCAGTATTTGTCCTCCGATTACCGGGGCGGCGATGGGAGCCAGGCCGTTAATCATCATCAGGAGGGCAAAGAAGCGTGAGAGCTCCGGCCCCTGGCACACATCCCTGGCAATGGCCTTGGCCACCACGATGCCGCTGGCTCCCGCAAAACCGCAAAGGAAGCGGCAAAAGAGAAAGGCCCCTATATCCTCCGCCCAAATGCACCCGGCGGTGGAGAGGGTAAAGATGAGCATCCCCAGGAGCAGAGGAATCTTCCTGCCGTAACGGTCAGACAGGGGCCCCGCAAAAATCTGGCCGATGGCCATGCCCCCGGTGGTCATCATCAGTGTCATCTGCGCCACGGAGGTAGAGATGGAAAAATCCTGCTGCATAATGGGGAGCGACGGCAGGTACATATCCGTAGACAGGGGTGCAATGGCTGTCATCAGCCCCAGAAACACCATCAGCCACAGCCGCATGCCCTTTGACATTGCCATGGAAGGTAAACCTCCTTTAGTGAAAATTACAACGAAAAAGCCGCTCAGGTGGCGGCTTTTTCTCCCTGCAGCTTGCTAAAGGCTCAGGTTTGCTGGTGTTTCAGAATTACTTGAACATCCAGACCAGCAACTGAATGAACATGGTTGCGGCTATACTGGCCGCAAAGGAAATGAGAAAGTCCTGCCACACGGCAAAGTCACCACCTCTCGTGGCAGTGGCCGATTTAAGTATAGCAAAATCTTTTATTATATGCTATACTGAGTACATGAGAAAGTCCGAAACATGGGTTATGCAGGAGTGCTAAGCCTGCACAGTGGCCATACTTCGGCGGGCGGCTTGTTATGGCAAGCCGCTTTTTGTGTGCGCAGGTAAAAGAGGCAAAAGAAATCCCCCGCTTGCAGAAGCAGGGGATTTTTTTGCCAGGTTACAAATGTTTATCAATCTCTGCCACCATGCGGCGGACAATATCCTCATCCTGACCGAAGAAATAGTCAACCGGATAAATATGGGTGGCAAGAATATTCTGCTTGTCAGTGTCCGGTATCTCGGCAGAGGTCAGAATCACGAAGGGGAAACCCGGCGTGGCCTGATGGCAGAAGGCAATGAGCTCGGCGGAAGAAAACTCATCCCATCCCGTTTCCAGCCAGTCGCTGGCAATGAGCAGTTGAATGGCCCCAGCCTGGACATCCCCGTCCACTTCCCCCATCAGATCCGCCTTATGCCGGTCTGTTACCGAATATTCTACAAATTGCAGCTCATCTTTGTGACCGGAATAGGACAGCATTGTTTTCCTGATTTTCTCCCGTTCTTCAGCGGAATTACTTAAAATAGCAATGGTTGGCATAAAGACACCCCCTGAACCATACAATCATCACGGGCAAAAAATTGTTTCAATCCACGCCGGTAGTTCGAGGAGCACGACAGGCCTGCATCGCGTGGATTGACTTCTTGTGAGTGGGGGATACCGCTTCGCTCCGCCCCCAC
>CAJOIN010000362.1 GCA_905234515.1 uncultured Selenomonas sp. | reverse complement strand
CAGCCATGGCAGGGGGCAAAACAGCCCAGCATGGCACTGTTGGCGGCGTTGACGATGGCATCAGCGGCAAGGCGGGTAATATCACCCTGCCAGAGAATCAGCTTATGGGCTGGTGCACCTTGGGGCGTGACGTCTATGCCGGTTTCTTCTGCTATGGTAGGCAGTTCGTCGGGGATTACCACACCTTTGTTGGTTGCTTCTTCCCGCAGCAAGATGTCCTGCTCCCGCAGGAAGTCAGCGGATATGGGGCCGGGGTGGCGCAGGTTCATCAGGGAACGCAGCAGCCGTCTTTGGGCGTGGAGTTCATCGGGGAAAGTGGCGGCATCTGCCTTATACTGGGGCATTTCCTCCAGCAGTATCTTATTGAGGTAATGGATTCTTTCTAAAGTATTCATGAGTCGTCCCTTCTTCAGTGGATGAGTCCCTGCAGGACAGAGGCAATATCATCATCAATGAGAATGGTTTTTTTCTTGATCTCGTTGGGAGAGCAAGCCTCTCCTTTATTAAGGCAGGCATACGTTGCCTGAGGATTGGCCGCAGTCATTTTCCAGAAGGGAAATTTGATGGGAGTGTTCATGCCCACGCCCAGCTCCATATAAAGGATGGAGCCTGTCTGATGCTTGCTCAGGAAATCATGGTAACGTGCGGCAGCAGCGTGCCAGCCCTTATCTTCCACAAAGGACGCATCTGCCCGCAGGTTCATTTCCATTTCTTCCCCGCATATGGGGCAATGTGGCACAAGCTCCGTGGGAATTTTCATTTCATGCTGTTCCTTTATCATGCGGCGGACGGTTTCCTCATTGTCATAAGTCTTATGGTGGCAAGGTGTCTGGCACTGCCAGAGGCCGTAGTCTCCCTGTGTGTAGAACAGTCGCTGCTTGTCGAAGCCGTTGTTCTGGAAAAGATGGTCTACATTGGTGGTCAGGACAAAGTAGTCCTTGCCCTGCAGCAGTTCCAGTAAGGCTTTATGTACCTGGCTTTTTGGCTGGTCATAGCGGTTATAGTAGATATGACGGCTCCAGTAGGCCCATTTCTCTTCTGGGGTTGGGAAGGGATAGAACCCCGCCGAATACATATCCCCGAAATGATATTTCCCGATGAAGTCGGCAAAGTGCCTGTGGAATCGCTTGCCGCTGTAGGTGTAACCGGCAGCAGTGCTGAAGCCGGACCCGGCACCTACAAGAATTGCCCCGGCATTTTCTATGGCTGTTTTCAGCTTTTGGATGGTAGCAGACATACGCTCATCTCCCTGATTTTGTTGACCTTTCAAAATAGATGTAATATAATATGTTACAACGATTATAAAAAGTATTTGATGTAATGTCAATAGATACAACAGGCTTTTAGGAGGCTTTTTTATGCAGTTTTCGTTTCGTCTGCCGGTAGCAACGCACATCTTGCTTTGTATTGAACGGTTCAAGGATGAGTACAAGACTACGTCTACCTTTTTGGCAAGCAGTGTCAATGTGAACCCGGTCATTATTCGGAGAACATTAGGCCAGCTCAAAGCCGTCGGCCTGGTGGAAGTGGCGGCAGGTGTCGGTGGAGCCAAATTGACAAGAAGCCCGGAAGAAATCACCTTGTGGGATGTGTTCCAGGCTGTGGAAGAGGACGAAGATTTATTTCATTTTCAGGAGAACCCAAATCCAGCCTGTCCCGTAGGCAGGAATATCCATGGGGTACTTGGTGACAGGCTGGAAGAGGTAAGGCAGCACATGTTGGCCGATTTCAAGAAAGTAACCCTTGCAGATTCACTGGAGTCTATTAAGGCCAAAGAAGTGGCTGAGTGAGAAAATGCACGACATATGGAATCCATGGCATGGCTGTAGGAAAATCAGCCCCGGCTGTGCCAACTGCTATATGTATACGCTGGACAAGCAAAGGGGAAAAGATGGCTCAGTCTTTTATCGCACGGAGAATTTTGCCTACCCTTTGCAGAAAGACCGCTATGGCGGTTATAAGGTAAAGAGCGGTGAGCTTATCCGCGTGTGCATGACTTCGGACTTTTTTCTGGAAGAGGCGGATAAGTGGCGGGACGAGGCCTGGGAAATCATGCGGCAGA
>CAJOIN010000361.1:2305-2885 GCA_905234515.1 uncultured Selenomonas sp. | reverse complement strand
CCTGGGGCCTGCCTATGGACAGGGTGGAAATACGCCCCGGCAGCCACAAGTTTTGGGATACCTACCGGGAGATAGACCTGATACTTGACACCTTTCCCTACCCCGGAGGCTTTATGACGGCCCTGGCCCTTTACTTTGGGGTGCCGGTGCTCACCTTCAAGGGCTATCGCTACGGCTCAAGGTTTGGCGCCTCTCTGCTGAAAGCGGCAGGGCGTGAGGCATGGATTGCGGGGAGCATGGAAGAGTATGCGAAACTGGCGGTGGCAATGGGCAGGGAGCCGGAAGCCTTGAGGCAGGCAAGGGAAAGATTGTTCGAGGAGATTGAAGGTTCAGCTTTGCTGGATACTGCTGCTTATGTTGAGAGCGTAGAGAAGAAATATTTGGAGTTGTGGCAGGATGGCAAGTTAATAGCTCTCCCTCCGGGGAAGGCTTTGGAGGTGACGTAGGTGAGAGATATTTTAGAATTCTTGCCGGCAGGAGGCATAAGGCAGCAGTGCTCTATTCTGACGGTGGACAGTTCACGGCTTTTGCCGAAGCTGCGGAGTCTTTGCCCTAAGGCCAGGATAACGGCCCTGACCCG
>CAJOIN010000361.1:0-2230 GCA_905234515.1 uncultured Selenomonas sp. | reverse complement strand
GGCACCACCGTCACCGAGGTGCGCGCCATTATCGACGAGCCGTACCTTGAGCTGATGGCTTTGGGCAAGCTGGTGAAGGGCACGGGGGAGCTTTTCACCCAGTTTTACAATGTCCGCTACCGGGCGGTATTGGAAGCTTTGCAAATGGGAGAATTCAGCTATAGGGCCGAGCACCTCTGGGCCAAGACGGAGGTGGTGCGGCTCATGGATGACACCCTGTTCAAGGAAGTGACCTTCACGCCTGGGGAGCAGGATGGGGAGGATGAGCTGGAGAGGGAATGGGAAGGAATAGGGTTTGATGATTTCAGCCGGGACCTGGCCACCTCTCTGTGGCTGATGAAGGCGGGTCGCTCCACCGCTGCGGTGGCCAACCTCAAGAGCCTGTACACCCCGGAGGTGCGCAGGCAGCTGGCTTTCCTGCTGCACAGGCTGGAATATGGCATCCAGCAGGAGGAGAGCCTGGCAGAGCTTCAGGAGCTTTGCCGGGAGCAGCAGATTTTCCCTGATTATCTGGAAGATTTTATCAGGGAGGCCTGTATTCACCAGAAAAAAGTTTTTTCTTTCCTGTCAAGCAGGAATTTTTCAAATAATCTATAATATATAAGCCTATGGAAAGACCTTTTGAAAATTCACAATCCGGAAAGGAGGTATTGGCAAGAGGATTGGGATACATTATAACGAGGAAGAAGATGTCCCCCATCTCTATAGATGGGGGGTGGCTCCTCATCGCATAACAGGCGGCGAGCATATATCTCCCGCCTCGTTGAAACGCTAATTGGAGGATTTTGCCTTCGGCAAAATTTGAACAATGGCGTTATAAGCCAAGAAGATTGGGGTGTATTGTATGTTAACTTTCTTAGTAGCTCTACTAGCACTTATTCTCGGTTTTTTCATTTACGGCAAATTTGTGGACACAATGTTCGGACCTACGGACAAGCCCACCCCTGCAACGGTGCATAATGACGGAGTGGACTACATACCTTTGCCAACCTGGAAAGTCTTTATGATCCAGCTGCTGAACATTGCAGGCCTGGGACCTATCTTCGGTGCCCTGGGCGGTGCTATGTGGGGCCCCAGTGTTTATCTCTGGATTGTGTTCGGTACCATTTTTGCCGGCGGCGTCCATGACTACCTTTCAGGCATGATTTCCTTGCGCGAGGATGGCAAGAGTATCTCCGAGGTGGTGGGACATCACATGGGCGGCACCATGCTGATGATCATGCGTGTCTTTGCAGTGGTGCTGCTGGTACTGGTAGGTACCGTGTTCGCTACTGGCCCCGCAGGCCTGCTGGCCAAGCTCACCGGCGTGGCAGTGACCTATGTGCTGCCCTGCGTGTTCCTTTACTATTTCCTGGCCACCCTTTTGCCGGTGGACAAGATCATCGCCCGCTTCTATCCCCTTTTCGGCGCCTGCCTTATCATCATGGCTCTGGGCATCATGGGAGCCATGCTCCTTGGTGTAGGCGGACATCATATGCCTGAGATGACTCTGGCCAACCTGCATCCGGCCGGGGCAGAGAAAATGCCCATCTGGCCCCTGATGTTCATCACCGTGGCCTGCGGTGCTATTTCCGGTTTCCATTCCACCCAGTCCCCCATCATGTCCCGCTGCTTGAAGGATGAGCGCCTCGGTCGTCCCGTTTTCTATGGCGCCATGGTGGCTGAGGGTATCATCGCCCTGATTTGGGCTACGGCAGGCATCACCTTCTATGAGAACACCGGCGGCCTGGCTGCAGCCATGAAGGCTGGCGGCGCAGGTACCGTGGTTTATGACATCTGCGTTGGCTTCATGGGCACCGGCGTTGGTGCAACCCTGGCCATGCTGGGCGTGGTGGCCTGCCCCATCACCTCTGGTGATACGGCTTTCCGCAGTGCCCGCCTGACCTTGGCTGA
This sequence comes from uncultured Selenomonas sp., assembly GCA_905234515.1. Classification (GTDB taxonomy): domain Bacteria; phylum Bacillota; class Negativicutes; order Selenomonadales; family Selenomonadaceae; genus Selenomonas_B. The sequence goes on along the minus strand of CAJOIN010000361.1, from coordinate 337 downwards.
CTGGATTGGCATGGAGCAGAAGTTCCCTGCTAAGCGCCTTATGCTGGCAGTTCCCATCCTGGCCATCGGCGGCATCCTTTCCCAGATGGACTTCAACATCATTTGGAGATATTTCTCCTGGACTAACCAGACTCTGGCTATGATTGTGCTCTGGACCGGCGCTGTGTATCTCTATCGCACCAAGCCCGGCAGCAAGGCATATCTGGTGCCGGCTATCCCTGCCACCTTCATGGCAGCGGTGACCAGTACCTATATCCTTCAGGCACCTGAAGGCTTCCAGATGGCATCCTCCATTACCTATCCCATAGGCATTATCTTTGCCATCTGCTGTGTAGTG
>CAJOIN010000360.1 GCA_905234515.1 uncultured Selenomonas sp. | reverse complement strand
GACAGCATCGAGGCCAAGACCCCCATTGGCGCCAAGCTGGTCATTGAAAAGCGCCGGGGCAAGGACGGAAAGCTCTATGCCGCCCTCTCCCTGATTTATGCCAACACCCGGCAGCTGCGCAGCCGCACTCCCCTGAACCTTGCTGCCCCACCTTCCCGCTGTCCTCTGCACCTCAAGGGGCTGCAGACCAATGAGGACGGCCTTTACCTTTTCAGTGATTTACAGCAACGCCTGGCCAAGGCCTCAGCCGAGGGGAAAAGCTGGCAGCTCCCTCAGTAAGGCTTGCCACAAATGTATAGCAACGGGAAACATTCTGCCTGTCAACCTTGTTTTCCCACGCCAAAATGCCCCGGACACGCCGGGGCATTTCTGCATATTTATCCTGCTGCTTCTCCTTTTGAGAAGCTGTCTATCAAATGTCAAAGTGTCTGGAAAGGGTCAGGGCTATGCCGTCCTCATTGTTGGTGGCGGTGATTTCATCGGCCATTTCCTTGAGCTCATCGCAGGCATTACCCATGGCCACGCCGTAGCCGGCGAAGTCCAGCATGCTCATGTCGTTCTGGGCGTCACCGAAGGCCATGACCTCCTCAGGGGAGATGCCCAGGCGCTCACAGGCCTTGCCCAAAGAGCCTGCCTTGCTGACTCCCAGAGCCGTGCCCTCGTAGAACCAGGGAGCAGACTGGACGAAGGAAAGCCTGTCCTCAAAACCCCGGCGGATATCTGCCAGATGGGGCACCAGAATCTCATTGGGGGCCGCCGTAAGGATTTTCACCGGGGAGAAGGTCACCGCCTCGGCGATATTCTCCACAATCCTCACCTTCAGGTTGTTGTTACGGCTCTCGTCCTGGACCTTGTGACGGTTGGCATCGGTAGTATAGATGTACTCGCCGTCATCCACAATGGGGGAAAGCTCAGGCCACTTCTCAAGATGGCGAAGGAACTCAACTGCCGTGGCATTGTCGATAGCCCGGTTGTAGAGGATTTCCCCGGTGGTGGCATCCTGGATGCGCCCGCCGTTGTAGGCAATGCGCAGGCCGTGGTAATCCTCAAGATGCAGGGCATCTGCCTCACGCTGGAGGCCAGGGGCCTGCCGCCCTGAAACCAGGGCCACGATAACCCCCTGCTCCTGCACAGCCATCAGGGCTTCCTTGGTGCGGGGAGTAATCACTTTATCATCATTATTCAGGGTGCCATCAAGATCCAGGGCAATCATCTTATATTCCATGAACTAAACTTTCCTTTCCCTAAAAGACCGCTTCATTCAAACGGTGTCAGTATAGCATAAGGGAAGGTTGATAGCAATGGAATTTAGCTGAAATTGCCTGCAAAGCTGCGCAGCATTGTTACTTATTGCTTATGAGCTCTCACTTGGCAGCGCGAATTTTGTTCACAGTGCCCCGCAGGGCTGTCCTGGTCAAGATGCTTGTACATCTCCACATAGTAGGGATAGAGCTCATCATAGACCTTGGCCCATTCGTCATTGGGCTGGATGATTTCCTTCACCTTCACTATGGAATTCACTGCTTCTGTAAGGCTCGGGAAGACGCCCACCTTGGTGCCGGCGATAAGGACATCGCCTACGGGCACGTCGCCAGATTTCTCGTCCAGCAGATACACCGGGCACTTCAGCATGGAGGCCTTGATCATGGACCAGGTACGGCTCTTGGCGCCGCCGCTGCCGGGCTCTGCCCGGAGGGCCAGCTCGTTGAGATAGGCATAGACATTTTTGTCATGCTCCTCACAGTAGGCCTGCTCCTCGGCGCAGAACTTCTCGATAAACCACTTGAGGGCCGCCCCGGAGGTCTGGATGGGTGCGTCGAAGATCCAGGGCATGGCGTCGGAACATTTCGTCCACGGGCTGGGGCTGGGGCAGGTACTCGTCAAGATCCATACCCAGGATATCCCCGATTTCCTTGCTCCACTTCATGGTGCCCATGTCCAGGCACTGGGTACGGGTGGCCTGGTCAATGTCCTGGGTCATCTTCCCCGTAAGCTTGAAGT
>CAJOIN010000359.1 GCA_905234515.1 uncultured Selenomonas sp. | reverse complement strand
GAAGGTTTCTGTAAGAGCCTGGTCATTCTTCATGTCCTCAGTAAAGTTCTTTGCCTCATAAACCATCTGGAATGAATCAGAGGCAAAGCATACGGTGGCATAGGCTATAACCAGCAGGCTGGCTAAAAGGGCAACACATCTTCTCATTTTCTCTCCTCCTAAAAAATCCTTGCTTAATGTAATACTAGGGGGCAGTATATATTTTATTGCAATCATTCTACATGGGCAGGGAGAAATCCTTTTTTGAGTATGAGGAACGCACCTGGCTGTCCTGGTAAAATACCGTCAACCATCTGTTAACCGATATGTTGGTATACTATTCTTGTAAATGAAGTTAACTAAAATCACGCAAAGGATCTGGTGCTATATGAAATTGGCAGTAAAAGCATTGACTGACAAAATACTGGCAGGGTATCGGCTGAAGCGGGGAGATGACTGCAGCCTGCTGCTGACGGCGCCTTTGGAGGCGCTGCTGGAAGGGGCAGGGCGGCTGCAGCGTCATTTCTGCGGTAATCATATCGACCTTTGTACCATCATCAATGGCCGCAGCGGCCGCTGCAGCGAGAATTGCAAATACTGCGCCCAGGCTGCCTGCCATCATACAGGTATTGAGGAGTATGGCTTCCTGCCCCGGGAGGAAATCCTGGCCAATGCCAAGGCCAATGAAAAGGCGGGAGTGAATCGTTTTGCCATCGTCACCTCGGGTCGGGCCCTGGGCGGGGCGGAGTTTGACCAGGCCATTGCCGCCTACGAGGAAATGCACCGCACCCTGCAGCTTGGCCTCTGCGCTTCCCATGGCATCATCAGTCGGGAGCAGTTCCGTCGCCTGCGTAAGGCAGGGGTCACCAGCTACCATCACAATATCGAAACATCCCGCCGTTTCTTTCCTCATATTTGCACCAGTCACACCTATGAGGACCGCATAAGGACCATCAGGATTGCCCAGGAGGAAGGCATGTGCGTATGTTCCGGGGGCATCATAGGCATGGGGGAGACCTGGGAGGACAGGCTGGATATGGCCATCAGCCTGGCAGAGCTGAAGATTGAGTCCATTCCCATCAATGCCCTGATGGCCATCAAGGGCACCGGTCTTGAGCATCAGAAGCCCCTGTCGCCGGAGGAAATCCTGCGCACCATTGCCCTTTTCCGCTTCATCAATCCCGAGGCCAATATCCGCCTGGCCGCTGGCAGGAAGCTGCTGCCGAAAAACGGTGCAGAAGCTTTCCTTTGCGGCGCTTCGGCTTCCATTACAGGCAATATGCTCACCACCTCCGGCACCACCATCAAGGAGGATTTGGCCCTGCTGGAGGAACTGGGCCTGAGCAACAAGGAAGAGAAAAAGACGGCCTGCGCTGCCAGCCGGGCCTGAAAAAGAATCTGCATAAATGCATAAGTTAGGAAACAGCCCTTATTGAGCACAGCGCATGCTCAATAAGGGCTGTTTCTTATGGGCAGATTTCGGCAGAGATGGCAGGGGAGCATAGCATTTCCAAAAGCAGGACTTATGGCGCTTATAGCGAAGTTTCCTGTTGATAGGAAGGTGATACAATGCAGGACAAAGAATTTGAGCGTTTCAAACTGGAGATATACATACCTGACTCCCATTTTGATATTCTGCAAAGTGCCCTGCAGTCAGCAGGCGCCGGCCGTATTGGCAACTATGACTGCTGTATGTCCTACTGCCGGGTCAGAAGCACCTGGCGGCCCCTTGTCGGTGCCAAGCCCTCGAGACAAGCGTGGCAGATGAGCTGAAGGTGGAGATAATAGTCCTAAAGGAAAGACTGGAGGATACGTTGCAAGCTATCAGAAAGGTCCACCCCTATGAAGAGCCGGTCATAAATGTGATTCCCCTGTATGGAGGGTAAATATGCCATTAGAAATTGTCAGAAACGACATCACGAAGATGCAAGTGGATGCTATCGTCAACACGGCCAATCCCCGTCCTGTGGTGGGTGGCGGAGTGGACAGGGCAATCCATAAAGCAGCAGGGCCGGAACTGTTGGAAGCACGAAAGAAGCTTGGGGATATTGCCACGGGAAATTCCGTCATAACTTCGGCCTACAAGCTTAAAGCCAGGTTCGTCATTCATACAGTAGGGCCGGTTTGGCAGGATGGTGAGCACGGAGAGCGGGAGCTTTTGGCCAGTTGCTATGAGAGTTCCCTGCAGTTGGCTTCAGAGCACGGATGTAATTCCATAGCCTTTCCCCTTATCTCTGCAGGTGTATATGGCTGTCCCTCGGAGATAGCCATAGCGGCAGCCACCCAGGCTATTCGGGAGTTTCTGCAGGACCATGAAATGGAAATCTATCTGGTGGTCTTTGACCATCAGTCCTTCAAGATTTCCACCAGCCTTTTTGAGGATGTGCAGAGCTATCTTGATGCGAGGTATATTGAGGAACTGCTGGACGAGGAATATCGGGGAGATTTCAGAGAAAGGCGCAGGGTATTTCAGCAGCCGGTATACCTGGGGGCTGAAGATGCATGTGCTCTACCTGTGGCCATGGAAAGCGCTGCCCGCAAGGCGCGCTCCCTGAAGGATTTGTTGGATGAGGTAGACGATACCTTCTCCGAAGCATTGCTGCGCCTTATTGATGCCAAAGGCAAAACCGACCCGGAAGTATATAAGAGAGCAAATATTGACCGCAAGCTGTTTTCAAAAATACGCAACAATCCCAACTACCAGCCCCGAAAGTCCACGGCTTTGGCCTTGGC
>CAJOIN010000358.1 GCA_905234515.1 uncultured Selenomonas sp. | reverse complement strand
CATCGTTCATCAGCTCTGTGCAGCGGGCGGTGCGCAGGCGGAACTTGGTGGCAATCTGGCCGTCAGCTGTGTATTCGATGTCTATGACATCGCCCGCGACAACCCACACCTGGCTCACATGATAGCCGCTGAGGGAGGGGAGGTACAAGGGAGTAAAACCTGCGGCAGCTTTGGCTGCAGCCACATCGTCATAGGCAACCATGGGATTGGGCATGCCCACGGCAGGCTCCGCAGCCTGGGCGGCATGGAAGCTAAGGGCGGAAGCGCAGAAGGCAAGGGTGAGGGCTAGAGTTGCTTTTTTCATGATCATACCTCCTCAATTGTTTTCAATATCAAGCATATTATAAGACTATGATATTGTTTTTTCAACTTTCAGTAGGAGGTGTTGTTGTTTGGCACCGCCTCTTGAGTATATGTGTATTGGGGAGTGTGTTACTACTTTGTAGAAGACAACCACTTGACAGCTACACTAAGGTAATCCAATATAATTCGTATGGGAGAATGTGGTATTAGTTCTCCTAGTAAATTTTCGGTACTGTACAACCGAGTAATGGACATTAAGCCCAATTGCAGATTACCTTAAATTTATTGGACTAAGGGACTTGATTCCTAAGGAAGAGACAATTTATCGGAATGATGCTTGCAAGATTGTGAAAGGTCATTCGTGGTGTAGTGGCGAATAGATAATTGGTAGCTGCTTATATACAGAAAGGATTGAATTACTTTGGCAGACGAGAAAATCAGCGAGGTTGGCATAAATATTGCCGAGAAGGCGACGGTTATCTGGAATGTGGCAGATGTGCTCCGGGGCCCTTTCAAGCCCCATGAGTATGGTCTTGTCATCCTGCCCATGACGGTGGTGAAGCGGTTCCATGACTGCTTGCTGCCTACCTATGACAAGGTGCAGGATACCTATGCTAAGGTCAAGAATTTGGCTGTGAACAATACTTTTCTGACCAAGGCATCCGGCTACCAGTTTTACAACACCAGCAAGTTCACCTTTGAGAAACTGCTGGGAGATGCAGATAACATCGAGGAAAACTTCCGGGACTATCTGAACGGCTTTTCGGATAATGTGCAGGACGTGCTTGCGAAGTTTGATTTCGAGACTATTATCCGCCGTATGGTGGAGTCCAATACCCTGTACCTGGTTATCAAGGAGTTTGGCAGCGAAAAGGGGTATCTGGGGCCGGATAAAATCAGTGCTGTGGACTGCGGCTATATCTTCGAGGATTTGGTACGCCGTTTTTCAGAGAGTTTTGGAGAGGAAGCCGGGGCACATTTCACCAGCCGGGACATTATTTATATGATGACGGATTTGCTGCTCTCGGATGCAGACCTGTCCAAGGGTGGTAGTGTCACCGTCTACGATATGGCCATGGGCACCAGTCAGATGCTGGGCTGCATGGAGGAACGCATCCATCATGGGCAGGAGTTCAACCCGTCCACCTACGCTATTGCTAAGGCCGATATGATGATTCGTGGCGGTAATCCCAATGATATGCGGTTCGGTGATACCCTGTCAGAAGACCAGTTTGAGGATTATACTTTCCAATATATAATTTCGAACCCTCCTTTTGGTATTGACTGGAAGCGGGAGAAGACTGCCGTTGAGAAGGAGCACAAGAAGGGCGAACAGGGCCGTTTTGCTCCTGGTCTGCCGAAGATTTCGGACGGGCAGCAGCTTTTCGTCCTCAATGGCCTGAAAAAGCTGGCTGATGATGGCAAAATGGCTATTATCCAGAATGGTTCTCCTCTCTTCAGTGGTGATGCAGAAAGCGGTTCGTCGGAAATCCGTCGGTATATCATCGAAAACGACTGGTTGGATGCCATTGTCCAGCTCCACGGATATGTTTATGAATACAGGCATCAGCACCTATATCTGGGTTCTGAACAAGAACAAGCCTGCCTGGAGGCAGGGGAAAGTCCAGCTGATTGATGCCTCCCACTGTGCCGAGCCACGCCGCAAGAGCATTGGCACAAAGCGGAATGACATTACAGACCTTTGCCGAGAGCTTATCGTGAAGGCTTATGGGGAGTGCAAGGATGGGGCCGTTTATGGTGAGCCTGATGGGATTTACTGTGAGAGCAAGGTCTTTGACAATGAGGAGTTCGGCTACCATAAGATTGTGGTGGAGCGGCCTCTGAGAATGGCAGTGAAGGTTAATGATGAATCCCTGGCATCGTTCAAGCAGTGCCTGGCAAGGACTATTTTCAAGGAGGACAAGGAAAATCTGCCGGAAATGAGCTTGGCAGAGGCCATGTCACTTCCTATCGAGAAGGTTCCCAGAGCCATCAAGCTGAAGAACAGTGCTGAGGATGAAGCCAAATTCTATTTCAGCAATGCCTTGAATATCTTGGAGTCAATGAAGCAGGATGAACCATATTTGAGTTTGGATGATTTTGAGAAGGCCTTCAATAACCACCCTGCCAATGTCAAAGGAATCAAGTTCGATATGCTCTATAACAGTCAGGACTTCAGCTATGCTCTGTTCGAGGTGAATCCGGCAGCGGAAATCGTCTATGACATCAAACATAAACCAATGGTGGATACGAATCTGCGGGATACGGAGAATGTCCCCTTGAAGGAGAATATCGAGGAATATTTACAACGTGAAGTATTGCCTTATGCCCCAGATGCGTGGATTGACAAGAAGAAAACCAAAGTGGGCTACGAAATCCCTATGACACGCTACTTCTACAAGTACGAGGCTCCTGAACCAGTGGAAGAAGTAGCTGTGCGTATTCATGAGTTGGAGTTGGATATTCAGAACAGCTTGGACAAGCTCTTTGCTGGTGAGGTGTGATATGGGCAGAAAAATGAAGGACAGCGGGATAGAGTGGATTGGGGAGATTCCTGAGGATTGGACTATTAAGAGGCTGAAATATCAGTTTGATTTTGGCAAAGGTCTTGCCATCACTAAGGCCGATTTAGTAGAAAATGGAATTGCTGTAATAAGTTATGGTCAAATTCATTCAAAAGAGAATAATGGAACGGAAGTTAATGATTCTCTTTTGGTGCTATGTCAAGATTTAAAGCAAATTAAAATGAGAATTTTTCATCGAAAAATAAACATTTGTTCTCTAAGCTGCATTTATGCCATTATCTAACGTCTTCTGATATAGCTTCTCAAATTGAGCCGGCGACATATAGTCGCAGTGACTGTGTATGCGCACGGTGTTATAGAACGATTCGATATACTCGAACACGAGACGACGCGCATGCTCGTAATCCTTGATTTTAAACCGATTGAGCCATTCACGCTTAATGAGCGAGTGGAACGATTCGATGCATGCGTTGTCCCATGGATATGCTTTCTTCGAGAAGCTGTGTTTCATGCCAGCGACTGCTTTGCTAAACTCAGCGGATACGTACTGGCTGCCCCGGTCGCTGTGAATTATGAGCGGATTGGACAGCCTACGCCGTCTCTTGGCTTGTTCGATGGCCGAGACTACGTATTCCACTTCCATTGTACGGGACAGCGTCCAGGCGATGATCCTACGCGCATAGAGATCCATTACGCTCGTCAGGTAGACAAAGCCGCCATCAGTCCAAATATACGTTATGTCTGTACACCACACGGCGTTTGGCTTGTCTGGATTGAAATGCTCTCCCAGGTAGTTGCGAAGCTTGTGGCTAAAATCTGAATCCTTCGTTGTGACAGTCCAGTGCTTGACCCAAACGGCTCTAAGGCCCATTTGGCGCATATACAGGCCCACTGTACGCTCAGAGATGTGCTCGCCCTCCTGACGAAGCTCCTGCGTAATTTTAGGTGCGCCGTAGATACCCTTGGATGCGTCATACTTCTCCTTTATGCGCATCTTCATAGCCTCCCTGTGCTTCTGTTGCTCTGACGGCTCCCTGCGCTGCCAAGCGCGGTAGCCAGACCGTGACACGTCAAGATATTTCAGCATTCCGCAGACAGAAATACGACGGTGCTGCTCCTTAGCTTTTTCTGTCTTCACAGAGACCTCCTGATAGATGGCCTCTGTCATTTTCCCAGAATGCTGATTGCTTTTTTTAGCACGTCAAGTGCATCCGTAGCATCACGGAGTTCACGCTTCAACCGGGCGATTTCTTTCTCGGCATCCGATGAATAGTTGCCAGAGCCTCGGCAGGCCAGGTCTCCTGTCTCGCTTAGTTCTTTCTTCCAGCGCGATATGGACTGCTGGCTGACCCCTAGGTTCTTGGCACAGCCCTTCAGCCCAAGCTCCGCATGTTCCTTGTAGTACTGGACTGCATCCAGCTTAAATTGCTTGTCAAAATGGTTTGCCATGGTGAGATTCCTCCTGTCTCTATTATA
>CAJOIN010000357.1 GCA_905234515.1 uncultured Selenomonas sp. | reverse complement strand
CTTCTACATAGATATAGGGCAGGATATTGGGGCCCAGTATTTCATGCCCATCCTCCTGCCCATCATCACGGTGCTGGTCCTCTTGCAATACGGCACGCGGGTGCCCCTCTTTTGCCGCGCCACTCTGCCGAACCTGTTCACGGGGCTGGCCTGGTGCTCGGCCTTTCCGCTGCTCTACACCTGGACTTTCAATAAGGCCTGGTACATGTCCCTGATCTGCTTTGATTTCGTCATAGGCACCACAGGCTTCATCCTGCTGACCGCCCTGGAGGGTGCCCTGTTCCGGCTGGGCTGGCCCCGGGTGACGGCGGCCCTGATGGCGCTGCTGAATCTTGTCGGCATCGCCATACCTTTTATTCAATACGTCTACTATTGCTTGTTCTGGCACTGCCTGTCACCGGCTTCCCTGATGGCGCTGTACCTGACCAATGTGCCGGAAAGCCTGGATTTTATCCGTTCCAATATGGGGTTGCTGCCTGCGCTCTTGCTTTGCGCTGTTCCTCCGGCTCTGCTACCTTGGCCACCTGGCTTTCTATCACCGCATGGAGGAAGATGCCACTGCCGGACATATGGGGGCAATCGCGCTCCTGGTGGCCGGAGGCCTCTGGTCCCTTTCCTACTACCTGCCCCTGTCCTCCATTATGGAGCAGTGGAAGGATGTGAACACCTATGTGGAGCAGACCCAGCTCTACAGCTCCGGCTATGAGGAACGCCTGAACAGCCTCGCCATCGACAGCTCAGTCACCCTTGCGGCAAAAGCGCCGGGCACGGTCATCCTCGTGATTGGCGAGTCCGCCTCCCGCAATTACATGAAAGCCTATACCCCCTCCTTCTACTACGAGGATACCCCCTGGCTGTCCTCCCAGATGCAGAATCCGAATTTCATCCTGTTCCGCAATGCCTACGCCTCCTGGTCACAGACCGTGCCGGTGCTGCAGCGGGCGCTGACGGAGCAGAGCCAGTACAACGGCAAGGAGTTCTTCGAGTCTGCCTCCATCCTGGACGTGGCCAAGAAGGCAGGCTATGAAACCTGGTGGTTCAGCAACCAGGGCCGCTATGGGCAGTACGACAGCGCCATCACGCTGGTGGCGAAGACTGCTGACCATGCCGAGTGGACGGACGACTCCTATGAATTCACCAGCAAATACGATGATGCCCTGCTGCCCTTCCTCACCCGCCTCGACCCCACCAAAAATAATTTTGTCGTGCTGCATGTGATGGGCAGCCATATCTACTACAACAACCGCTACCCTTCCGAGTACAGCGTGTTCCAGACGCCGGAGGGGGAGTCCACCGTAACCTCTGCCGCTTCCTACGCAAACAGCATCCTCTACACGGATCACATCCTCTCGGAAGTCTTTGCCTACGCCCAGAAGCACCTGAACCTGCAGGCCATGTTCTACTTCTCCGACCACGGCGAGGATTTGAAGATTTCCCACAATCCTGATGTCTTCAGCTTTGAAATGGTACGCATCCCCATGTGGGTCTACCTGTCCCCGGCCTACCAGCAGGCGCTGCCGGGCCGCACCAAGGCCCTGCGTGCCCACGCCGGAGAGTATTTCACCAACGATATGCTCTACGACACCCTCTGCGGCCTCCTGAACGCCCCCTCCCAGCGCTACCAGCCCTACCAGGATTTTGCCAGCCCAAGCTACGCCTACAATCGCGAGAACCTTACCACCATGCTGGGCCAGCGCAGGCTGACAGAGGATATGACGGATATGCAGGGGCAGCCCCTGCAACAAGTAGACGTACAAGCGTCCACACCATGAGATTCCCTCGCGGGAGCGCCGCTGCGCTCCCGCAATTTTTGTATTCTGGCAGGAATGAAGGCCCTTGCTGACGAAAGTTATACACGAATCAAAACTTGGGGAAACGCTGATTAATTCCTCTTCCCAAGAGAAAGGCAGGCTCCCGGCATGGATAATCAATACCAAAAATCCAACCTGGCCATCGTGCTTTTGATGCTGGCTTTTGCTGCCTGCGGCCTGCTCGTCCAGTACATGCAGGAGCGCGCTGCCGGCAGCCAGGTTCTCAACATCTATTGCTGG
>CAJOIN010000356.1 GCA_905234515.1 uncultured Selenomonas sp. | reverse complement strand
AGACAATGTACCAATACCATTTTTGCTAAATCCCAAAATCTCTGCATATGGCATCCCCAACAGAATCGGCGAGTGTGTCACAATGAAGAACTGCGCTCCCCTCTTGGCATACATGCAGATCATACGAAGCAGGGCAAGCTGTCTCTGAGGTGACAACGCTGCCTCAGGCTCATCCAGGAAATATAACCCATTCCCCTTGAATTGGCTCTCCGCAATCCTATAGAAACTTTCTCCATGTGATTTCTCGTGAAAATGCTCCGGCCTTCCTCCCGGCCCCCTGCTGTATTCATTTTCCTGTGTAGCCACATGCCCGTAGAAAATACCCCCACTTAGGCTTCCTGATTCCCCGTACCAAACTTATGCAGCCAAATAGCTCCGAGTGAGAATCATAGGTTGAGAAAGCATAATTCCTTGTCCCACCCTCAGGATTGAATCCTGAGGCCACCGCCAAAGCTTCAAGCAGGGTGGATTTTCCTGTACCATTTTCCCCAGCCAGGAGCGTTATAGGCATGTGGAAATACAGCTCTGAAATCTGAGCGATAGCCGGAATATCCCTGAGGTAGCTGTCTTTCTCTATCTCGTCCCATCTTATTCTGGCTTTTGCTATATACAGAGGTATCTCCATTTCAATCGTCATCCCCGCGCCGTTCCGTACATACATCATCCAGCCAGCCCTCATCATATGAGGGAGTATCACCCTTGTAGGGTACTGGCCTGGGCTTGCCCATCTTATACAGCTTACAGTTCTTAGGTCCATAGCAGAAGCTCTCAAAACGGAACTTCTGCTGTACGCCCCAGTCATATTCAATGGCTACATTCGCCATACAGGCCCACTTGCATTTGAAGCACTTACTTCTGTATGTTCTGCCATCAAGCATACGGCAGCCACGCCAGTCATACACATCAAGCCCCGGCACTTCTCCAGTCCAGGGAGAGGCTGTATCTTTCTCTGACATATGCGCCTCAGTATTTTTCTTCAAGGCACCAGCCCTATAGTAATCCGCATATTCCAGCTTAGTATACTTCTTCGTCCAAGCTGTGCCGCTTATCTCGTCCCCAATGTGGAACCGCATCTTTTCCTGCTGTTTCTCAGATATAGCCACCGCAAAGGTCTTCTCCTCATCATCAGCTACACCCGTCAGGAATATGTTGTACCCTGTCGTACTGTGATTGCGGTTATCCAGTCGATAACGCCATACATTAGACCGTGGCTGCACAGATTGAACTACTCCAGAGAACTTGATTTTCCTTTGCTCCGCCATAGAACTCATTCCTCTCACAGCACTTCCGGCTTTTGCCGACTTCAGAAAACTACTCAACCTGTTCCACTATGGCCAGCTTCCCGCTGCCTTCCACCGCAATAGTGCCATCCGGTAAGGCAATGCTGCCCTTCATGCTCACAAAACTGCCCTTGCGGGACTCTACCCAGCTGGTTATCACCAGTTCTTCCCCTATGGGAACTGGCTTCCGATAGCGTATATCCAGCCTTGCCGTGACAGCTTTCTCTCCCAGTTCCTTATTTAGATACCCGGCCATTGCCTCATCCAGCATGGTGGTCAGTATCCCGCCGTGAGCTATGCCATCATAGCCCTGGTACTCCTTAGCCAGGACCTTTCTTGCCACATATTTATCATCCTGCACCACAAAATCCAGTTTCAAGCCAATAGGATTCTCCTTGCCACAGGCAAAGCAGTAATTATCACTCAAAGACATTTATTTCTCTCCTTTATTTCACACTATACCCCAGATGCTCAAAGACGTTTTTTAGCGGCTGCTTATCACGGATATCCAGCCTTGTCATCAATCAGAATCAGCAGATAGTCCAGTATCATTCGCGGGGCTGCCCACAGCCCCACTTCGTTGGCCATAAACTTCTGCCCTGCCAGGCGCACCGCTCCATCCATATAGCTGTTGGCGATAATCAAATCTCCAAGCACAGGCACCACAGCTTCCAGTGATGACCAGACCTGCAAGGAAAAATCTCCATGCTTATCTCCCCAGCAAGGGCTGTGCTCCACTATCCTATATGCCATCTGCAATGCATGATTCTGTGCAATGTACTCCATCACTGTCAAATCTTCTTTGCTCAGAGCCTCCACCATAGCCGTATACCGTGAGTAAGGTTCCGCCTTCTCCTTGGCTGCCTTTGCCAGCCGTGCCTCCCGGACTTTAGCAAAATCAATTATATCCATGTTTCCTGCCTTTGGGTGCCTCAGAACACATCAGGGAATAACTCAGGATGGCCGTCCCTCATCACTCTCAGCACATTTTTTCGTTGCTCTGGCGGCAGTTGCTCCGCATCCGCAATGATCTGCCTGTTGATA
>CAJOIN010000355.1:1066-2685 GCA_905234515.1 uncultured Selenomonas sp. | reverse complement strand
CTGGTAAAATATAGTTTATAATATACAATATTGTACCATATATAGTCAATTAGAAAAGATTGAATCAGGGAGCTGTAAGGAGTCTTTATGAGTTATTATACGATTACAATTAACCAGCATTACATGAAACATAAAATCTTTCCCTATCTCTTCAGCGCTGCCAGATGAAGTGATGGACAGGCTTTGATGATACCGTAAGTTTCCCAAACAATTTACGGCGCAGGGCATGAGCGCCGGCATTGTCCTCATACATGGTATAGGCAGCCCGCTCCAGTCCCAGCCGGTAAAAGGCCTCCATGGAATACAGTACAGGCAGCACTACACAGCCTGTATTTTGGAACTCCTTCGCTGCCGACATCTGCTCAAAAACCGCACTATGGGCATCCGGACGGGTCACCAGGCTGTAAGCGGCCAGTTTTTCTCCAGCCTTGCTCCGATGAACCGCCAGGAAACTCAAATCCAGGTCCAGACATTTACCCTTCATATCAAAGTAAGGGCGAACATCAAGGCTGTTGTCATATTCGTTCTGCCCTGAATCATAAAGACTATCTAAATGCTGCCTTGGGGCCTCCCGGAAAGAACAAACCCTGAAACCCATTCGTTCCAGAACCTGCCGATAGGTATGGCCTTTCCCCTCCATCAGCCTGCCCCAAAGTTCTTCCCCGCAGGCAGTACCAGATTGGAAAGTTACGCTGGAACCTGTTTCCCGAAAGCCCATAGTAAGGGCAAGATGACATAAGGGAGAAAAAGCCTCGGACTGCTCTGGCAGACTTAGGCGAAGCAAGCCCTCCCCTTCTTCCATGACATGAGCCAAAAGTTGTCTGGCATGACCCGCACCCCTGCGCCCAGGCAGGACAAAAATGTATTGGAGACGGCTTGCCTCTCCCTCTGGCACCTTGCAGAGATAGCCGCAGGGACCAGCTTTATCCATCAGGATAAGTATGCATCCTCCATTCTCTGCCGCCAGTTTTGCTGCCAGGTCAGAGTGGGCCGTCCGATAATCTCCAAACAAGCCAAGATAATCCGTATAGCTTCCCTTCAGCAGCACGCAAGCAGCTCCCTTCTACGCCCATTTCCATCATCACGCCACCTGGCGCTTCACCAGTTCTGCAAATAAACCTCCCCTGGCCACCAGTTCATCAAAAGTGCCACTTTCAGCAATGGTGCCCCCGTCCACCACCAGAATGCGGTCTGCTTCCCTGATGGTAGAAAGACGGTGAGCCACCACAATGCGTGTAGCCGACATTTTCTTCAGACTTTCCGTCACTATGGACTGGGTACGGTTGTCCAGGGCGCTTGTGGCTTCATCAAAAACAACAATAGCCGGATGCCCAGCCAAAGCCCGGGCAATCAGGATGCGCTGGCGTTGTCCGCCAGAAATATTAGAGCTGCCTTCGCTGATGACTGTCTGCATTCCCATGGGCATATTCCTTATATCATCGGCAATGCCAGCTGCTTCTGCGGCCGCCCAGGCATCTTCCTGACTGAGGGAAAGGGTTCCCACAATATTGGAAAAAATATCACCTGTCATAAGCTGCCCATTCTGCAGCACCACCCCCATCTGGGTGCGCACCGAAACGGGATTCAGTTCAGCCAAATCCTGTCCATCATAGTAAATG
>CAJOIN010000355.1:0-1055 GCA_905234515.1 uncultured Selenomonas sp. | reverse complement strand
AGGAGCAGACGGACCAGAGTGCTCTTGCCACCACCAGAGCGGCCCACAATGGCCACATGTTCTCCCGCCGGTATATCCACATTCACATCCCGCAATACATCCGGCGCTTCCGGCGTGTAGGAAAAAGTCAGATGTTCGGCGCGGATTGCTCCTGACAGGACTCCCGCTTCCATGCGGTCATCAGTTGCTTCAGGCACCTCCTCCAGCAGAGGCATCAGATTCTCTATATGGGGCCGAAGGGATGCTATCTGCAAAGCCAGAGGTATGGCCTCATTGATAGTAGCGTTAAGTCCCGTAAATGCCGTCTGGAAAGCCACGAACTTCGCATAGCTGATGACAGTGATGTAAGGATCTTTCCCCTGCTCCACGGCAGCAGCAAAATCCTGGGATACCACAACATAAAGAATGACCAGGATTATCAGTGGTTCCACACTAGAGAGGATACCCAAATAGTTATTTTGCCAACGAAGCTTCAGATTCCACTTCCATTCCTCGCCAAAGGAACGGCTCCAAAGATAAAAAGCCTGTCCCTCTGCCCCATGCAGACGGAACTTGGACAACCCTGCAAAAATCTGCTGCAAAAGGCCAGACGTTCCATTGTGGGCCGTAATCTTCGCACGAGTAAAGGGCAAGTATTTTCTTGAGAAAAATGCTGCCACAGCCAAATAAATCAGCCAGAGAGCCAGTACAATTACAGTCAGCTTCAAACTGTAATAGCACATGAGCACCAAACTCCAAAAGGAGAAGACCAGATTGAAAACCGTTGCCAGGAGATCTCCTTTCATAACAGCCTTGACCTCACTGACCCCCATCAGACGCCCCACCAGTTCCCCTGACTGGAAGCGCCGGACGAACCTAGTGGGCAGGGAAAAGAGACGTCCCAGCAAGGCAGCCTCCACAGACATATCCACATTGACAGAAAGACGCAGGACAGCTATGGAGCGCACCACCGTCACCATAAGGGTTGTGAACCCCGCCAGGATGGCAATCTGGGTGACCATTACCAAGCCTTCGTAATCAAAGATGGGAATGATATCCTGGAATACCGTCTCCGT
>CAJOIN010000354.1:1007-2648 GCA_905234515.1 uncultured Selenomonas sp. | reverse complement strand
CCTCCCGCCCGACTTGTTCCGGGACTGATGAAAGAACTTTTTGCCTGGCTCAAAAAGGAAAGGAAAACTATACAGCCACTGCTCCTTTCCTCCATATTCCATTATGAATTTGTCTTCATACATCCTTTTGCCGATGGCAATGGACGCATGGCACGGCTTTGGCAGACGGCAATCCTGGCAAAGTGGCAGCCCATTTTCGCCTATCTTCCCATAGAGAACCAAATATACAAATATCAATCAGAATACTACGAAGCCATTAGCAACTCTCACCGTGCAGGCGAATCTACTCCTTTTATAAACTTCATGCTCACTATGATAAATGAAGTCTTAGACAGCCTTATTGAAAAGAACCCTCTGATGGAACAAGATGAATATGTAAAACGCCTGTTGTCGGTCATGGATTACAATATCCCCTATAAGGCAAAAGAATTACAAGAACGCTTGGGCCTAAAATCAGCTGCCGGGCTAAAACGCAACTACCTTACGCCTGCCCTCACACAGGGCCTGATTGCCATGACAATCCCAGACAAACCAACCAGTAAAAACCAGCGTTATTACAGGACCTAATTAAATAAACTGCCCATTTTCATAAATCTCTTGCCTTAACAAGCTCCTGCCAGCCTTCCCTCAAGGGGGCGCTGCCCTGGGCTTGTCTGTCCTTGCCGCCGCCGCGGCCTCCCAGGAAATTGTTGAGGCTGGCTATCCTTTCCCGGCAGCTGCCGGGCACTGCTTCTCCCTGGACCAGAATATAATTCAGCCTGTCCTTCTGGGTGTAGAAAATCGTGCCCCTGACCTGCGGCTCTTTACTCAGTTCCTGAGCCAAGACCTGGGCAGCCTCCGGAGAAAGGTTCTCCTGCACCACTATATCTATTATCCCCTCTTTGGCAGGGCTGCTCTTCAGAAGCTGCCCTGCCATTTCTATGGCCCGCTGACGTTCCAGTGCTCCAAGCCTTTCCCTCAGATTCCTGTTTTCTTCCAAAAGCCTGGTCACTCCATCGGCAATTTTCTCCTCTTTTAGCGAAAGGGCTTTGGCTGCTTCAGCCAGCCCCTGCCAGCAGGCATTTATTTTCTCAAGGGCCAGCCTGCCGCAGAGGAAAGATATCCTTGTGCCCTGCTTATGCTTTTCTGCCTTGAAAATCTTCACCAGCCCCACCATGCCCGTCCTGGGCGGATGGGTGCCGCAGCAGGTACAGGAATCACTGCCCTTGATGGCCACTACCCGTACAGGTCCTGTCAGCTTATCGTTGAATTTCCGCTTGGCCTTCTCCGCAGCCTCTGCCGCCTCCATCCACTCGGTGGTCACCGGCAGATCAGCCTGAATATGCTCATTGGCCAGGGCCTCCACCTGAGCGATTTCCTCTGACGTCACTTCCTTGTTCAGGTCGATGGCCACCATCTCCTCAGACATGTGGAAGCCAATATTATCCGCCCCACATAGTTTCCAAAAGCCAAAGGAAAGCAGATGCTCCCCGCAGTGCTGCTGCATGTGGTCGAAACGGCTCTGCCAGTGCAGCCTGGCTTCCACTTTTGTCCCTACCGGCACGGGCTCCTCAGTTTCGTGAAGAATATGCCCCTCCTTTTCCCTGACATGAGCCACTTTGACAGACTTGCCTCCAAAAACAAGTTCCCCAACATCGCTGA
>CAJOIN010000354.1:0-968 GCA_905234515.1 uncultured Selenomonas sp. | reverse complement strand
TCTTGGCAAACGCCACCGCAATCGGCATGCCGACATAGCCGAGACCGACGAGAGAGAGTTTTTCTTCTTTGGCTGTCAGTTTTTCATAAAGCCTCATCTTTTTCCCTCCGCAATCATCCACACTTTTCAATATATTGTAACACAATTATCCCCCAAGAGCAGGAACAAAAAAACCGGAGTCGAATATCATAGGCAGAAGTATTTTGCAGAATGGAGGTATATACCATGCTAAAACTTCCCAGTCTAAAGAAATGGAAAAATGCCTGTATAGCCCTGGCCAGCCTGGCTCTGCTCATGGGCACCAGCCCCGCCCAGGCTGAGGAAAGCCAGACTGATGGTATGACCCTTTTCAAGGAAGCTTATCTGGCTGAGCCGGAAAGCAATCGCATTATGGATCTCAGCATCGACTTCTTCGGTCCGGAGGCCCATCTGGATCTGGACGCCAAGATGCAGATGCTCACAGCCAAGTCCATGTGCTGGGATGGACGGGCCATCTTTGATTTCACCAACCCTGATACCAAGGAAACCACCAGCTTAAATGTGCCCTTTTATCTGGACATGCAGGACAATTCCCTGACATTCTATACTAAGCTGGGTGACCAGTGGAGCAAACTGGGCATTCAGGGCCTGCCAGCCGAACTGGTCAGCAGCGGCCAGGCCGTAAATGAGGAAAGCCTGGCAAATTTGCTGCCCATGGTCAAATCCGTAAACATCATCAAGGAAACTGACAAACTGCAGGCCATGCAGGTAAAACTTGACGCTTCCAAACTGACCCAGTTCGTCAAGGATTATGATGCCAAAAAGGAAGCCACCTCTACCGCCGCCCCCAACCTTTCACCGGAGCTCCTGGACAGCCTTATCAGCTATGTCCAGGGCCAGGAACTGGTAGTGGACTGGATAGTGGACAGGAACACCCACGAAACCATCACCACCAGCATTGACTTCACGCCCCTGATGCGTGCCTATGC
>CAJOIN010000353.1:1785-2556 GCA_905234515.1 uncultured Selenomonas sp. | reverse complement strand
GAAGCTGGACGAGAAGGGCCACCCGGTGGCCCTGATTAAGAGGGAGGGCTCCCTGGCTGAGTCCATCATTGAGGAGTGCATGCTCTCCGCCAATGAGACCGTGGCCAAGCATATGGATCTGAAGCACAAGCCCTTCATGTACCGCGTCCATGAGCAGCCCAGCGAGGAGAAGATTGAGCGCCTGAACAACCTGCTGGCTGCCTTCGGCCTTTTCGTCCGCCAGGATGAGTCCGGCCATATTAAGCCTATGGATGTGGAAAAGGTGCTGGAAAAGGTGAAGGGCAAGCCCGAGGAGCGCATTATCTCCACCGTGGCTCTGCGCTCCATGCAGCAGGCCCGCTACAGCGAGATGTCCCTGGGGCACTTCGGCCTGGCAGCCCGCTACTACACCCATTTTACTTCTCCTATTCGCCGCTATCCTGACCTCATTGTCCACCGACTCTTGCGGGAGGACATGGCTGAGGGGGGCATTTCCAAGGAAAGGGAAGTCAAGCTGAGGTCCCTGCTGCCTGAGATTGCAGACCATGCTTCTGCCCGTGAGCGCGTGGCCATCGAGGCGGAGCGTGAGACCACGGACATGAAAAAAATCGAGTACATGGCCCAGTTCGTGGGCGAGGAATTCACCGGAGTCATCAGCGGCGTCACCGCTTTCGGCATCTTCGTGGAGCTGGATAATGGCGTTGAGGGCCTGGTACACGTTTCTACCATGATTAACGACTTTTACGAGTATCGTGAGGACCTTTATGCCATGGTGGGCGAGCGCACCCAGCA
>CAJOIN010000353.1:0-1657 GCA_905234515.1 uncultured Selenomonas sp. | reverse complement strand
CCAAGCCCAAGGGAGAGAAAAAGGAACGTGGCGGCAGACACGGGGGCAGGAAACGCCTTACCAAGGACGAGCAGCTGATAGCTGACGCCATTGGTGAGCTGCCCGATGAGCCCAAGAGCTCCCATAGCAAGAAAAGCCGCCACAAGCGCCGCGGCTCCTCCGGGGAGAAGCTGGCGCGGCCGGCAGACAAGCCTGCCAAGGGACGTGCCTCCAGAGCCAAGGAGAGAAGCACCGACCGCACGGGGCGGGCTGACAGGGCTGCCCGAGAGACGCTGGGCAAGAAAAACAGCGGCGTCAAGAGGAACCGTGAGGAGCGCCGGGAGGGTGATTACCACCGGGTGAAGGTCACGGGGCTGAATTCCGCCGTCTGGCCTGATCCCCCCGGCTACCGTGAGCGCAAGGAGCAGGAAATGCGCCGGGAAGGCGCCCCCAAGGGCAAGCCTCATCTGAACCGCAAGACTGAGGGCGGCACCGGCAACTCCAAATAAGTACATAAATGAAAGCAAGGCGGGAGAAATATCCCGCTTGCTTTCTAATTAGCGAAGAAAGGTGGAGGCTATGGGAAAACAGAACGCTGCCATCAAGATTGTCTGCGAGAACCGCAAGGCCCGCCACGACTACTTCATACATGAAACCTTTGAAACGGGTTTGGAACTCAAGGGCACGGAGGTCAAAAGTCTCCGGGCAGGCAGGGCGAACCTGAAGGATAGCTATGCCTTTATCAAGAATGGCGAAGTCTTCGTGGAGCACATGCATATCAGTCCCTATGAGCAGGGCAATATCTTTAACCACGACCCCATGCGGGTGCGCCGCCTGCTCATGCACAAGGCAGAGATTGTAAAGCTGTTCAGCCAGACCAGAGAAAAGGGCTATACCCTGATTCCCTTGAAAATCTATTTCAAGCATGGCCGTGCCAAGCTTGAATTGGCGCTGGCTTCGGGCAAGCACAACTATGACAAGCGGGCAGACCTTCAGGCCAAGGTGGCCAAGAGGGATATTGAAAGAGCCCTGAAAGACAGACAAAAATTTTAAAGACAAAAAGAAAGCATCTGCTGCTATGGGGTGGCAGATGCTTTCTCTTTGTCCTCTCCCGGAAAACCTTTTCTTGATTTTTGGTTGTAATGTTGTATAATATTTACATGTCTATTGACAGTATACAAATATTACAAAGGGTGGGGATTGTTATGTTAAGTGCTAAAAAACTTAAGGGAATGGCAGCGGCAGCTATGTTGGCGGTTGCGGCTATGGCCGCAGGCTGCGGTGGCAGCGACCAGGCCTCCGGCAGCGGCGATAAAACTTATCATGTGGGCATTGTGCAGCTGGTGGAGCACAGCGCCCTGGATGCAGCAAATAAGGGCTTTGTGGACGGCTTGAAGGAGCGTGGCTTCGAGGAAGGCAAGAACCTGACCATCGACAGGCAGAACGCTCAGGCTGACCAGTCCAACCTGCAGAACATTGCCCAGCGCTTTGTGAGTGCCAAGCTGGACCTGATTTGTGCCATTGCCACGCCGGCAGCCCAGACCATGGCCAATGCCACCAAGGATATTCCCATTCTTGGTACCGCTATCACTGACTATGAGGGCGCCAAGCTGGTCAAGAGCAACAAGGAACCCGGCGGCAATGTCTCCGGCACCAGCGATATGAACCCCATCAAGGA
>CAJOIN010000352.1 GCA_905234515.1 uncultured Selenomonas sp. | reverse complement strand
ACATCCACCTTCCTGGAGGAAAGGGCAGATGCCCTGGCCGCGCTGTCAATCTGCACGATTTCCACGTTCCTGCTCAGCCGCTTACCGATTTCCGCCAGCACCGCCGTATTGAAGCCTGCGGCCTTGCCATCCGCCAGTACCAGGTCAAGGGGCGGCAAGTCACCGGTAACGGCAATCTTCAAGGGCGCTCCCTGAGTCTCCGGCATGGGGACGGCAGGGGGCTCCTCCCCCTTCTTCAAATCGGTGATATAGGTCGTGACCAGCTTATCCAGCGTCCCGTCACCCTTCATCCCTTCCAGCGCCTTATTAAGCCCTGCCAGAAGCTCCTGATCCTCCTTGCGGACGGCGCAGCAGAAGGCATCCGACAGCTTCATTTCCTTATACTCCACCAGGGCCAGCTTGTCATTCCGATCGAGAAGATACTGGGCCGTGCTCTTATACAGGCTCATTTCCCGGATATTGCCGGCCTCCAGCCCCATCTGCATGGCAGTCAGCTTGTCATAGTAAACATAGTCGAAGGAAAACTTGCTTGTCCAGGCCTCGTCCACCTTCTTCATGATTTCGTTATACTGCTCCTCGCTGGCATTCAGGTGCACGAGAGTACCCACCTTGGTGTGGGCATCCGTTTCCAGGTCATTGGCCCTATCTCCGCCGCATCCCGCCAGAACCACGCCGCCCAGCAAGGCACCGAGAACCAACGCTGTCATTTTTTTCAAGTTCATGATCATTCCTCCATAATCTTAATCCCCATCCCAATTTCACACCTGCCGGAAGCCCTGATTTTCTTCCTGGATGCTCCATATGCAATATATTCGCCATAACCGGCCTGTTTCCTGTCTGTTTCAGATAATTTTCAATCGGCGGAAAAACATTTACACCCTCTTTTACATTGTTGCGAGTTTCCTTGACTTCAAGGGCCGATTTGCTAGAATACATATTTAGGAGGGGTATATCTCCAACATAGACAAGGGAGGTTCAACCACGTGGAAAGCACTGCAAGGCCCATGCCCATCGGCGTGGATGATTTCAAAGAACTGATTGAAAAAGATTACTATTTCGTAGACAAGACCCGGTTCATTCGTGGGCTTCTGGAAAGCCGTGGCAAGGTGCTCCTCATCACCCGCCCCCGCCGCTTCGGCAAGACCTTGAACCTCTCCATGCTCCGCTATTTCTTCACCTTGGAAAATGCCCAGGAGAATCGGAAACTTTTTACAGGGCTGGAAATAGAGCAGACGGACTGCATGACCGAGCAAGGCTCCCGGCCGGTGGTGTTCCTCACCCTCAAGGATATACGCATGAACAACTGGCAGGATCAGTTGGAAAAGATGGCTCTGGGCATGTCGAAACTGTATCGCGATTACCTCTTTCTGCTGGATTCCCAAGCGCTGACGGAAATGGATCGAGCCGGTTTCCTTACCATTTGGAAACTCCAGGCCAGTCCTTCCCAACTGATGTCAGCCCTGGCCAACCTCTGCTACCTGCTGAAGCTGCATTTTGGCAAAGAGCCCATCCTCCTGCTGGACGAATATGATGCCCCTATTATCTCCGCCTGGGAAAATGGCTATTACAAGGAATGCATTGACTTTATGCGGGGTTTCCTGGGGGAGGTGCTGAAAACCAACGAGGCCCTGGATTTTGCCGTGCTGACTGGAGTGACCAGGGTATCGAAGGAGAGCATCTTCAGCGGCCTTAACAATCTCCCTCTCCCGCCACTTCAGCGATATTTTTGGCTTCACACAGGAGGAAGTCAACCGCCTGATGAGGGAGTGCGGCAAGGAAGAGCGGCTGGCTGACCTCAAGAAATGGTATGACGGCTACCGCTTCGGCAGTTACGACATTTACAACCCCTGGTCTGTCATACAGTTTGTGGATAACGGCTGCAAATTCCGCCCCTACTGGCTGAACACCTCCGGCAACAGCATACTGAAAGTGCTGCTGGAGCATGTAGATGCCCGCAGGAAAAAGGAATTGGAGGGACTTTTGCGTGGCCGCCCTGTCAAGACCAGGGTTATGGAGAATATCGTCTACGGCGATATAGAAGCCGACAGCAACACCCTTTTCATGATGCTCTTGACCGCAGGCTACTTGAAAGCGGTGGAAGTCTGGCAGGATGCAAACTTCGTGGAATGGGCAAAGCTGCAGATACCAAACAGGGAAATCCAGCAAGCCTTCCAGGACGAAATCTTCCGCAATATTGTCCCCCGACATGGCTATATCGTCCTGCAAGATATGCTGGATGCCATGGCAGAGGGGAATGCCGCTGATTTTTCCGAATACCTGACCGAGCTGCTGGTGGATTTCGTCAGCTTCCATGACCTTGATCACAGCCCCGAAAGCTTTTACCATGGCCTGCTCCTGGGCTTCTCTGTCCTTCTGGAAGGCACCTATCGAGTGGAATCAAACAAAGAAAGCGGCTACGGGCGCTTTGATATCGCCTTTTTCCCCCGGCAGTCAGGAAAAGCAGGCATCCTGCTGGAAATCAAGTCCGTCAAATCTCAGGAAAATTTGGCAAAAACAGCCAAAGAAGCCCTGGGGCAGATTGAGAGAAAAGCCTATCTCACGGAACTGCACCACCAGGGCGTAAGGGAAATATGGAAATACGGCATTGCCTTTTGCGGGAAGCGGGTCTGGCTGGA
>CAJOIN010000351.1 GCA_905234515.1 uncultured Selenomonas sp. | reverse complement strand
ACCAAAGATGGCAGAACAAGGAAATCACCGCTGTGGCCGCCATGCAGGAGCTGGACATGAAAAAGACCAGCTTCTACAAGCTGGTCAGATTGTACCAAAAAGACACCGGGAAATAACATCTTGCATCAGGCGATGCCACGCATCACTGCCTCTTGATTTGTGTTAAACATATTGTCAGCATAGTTCTATAGTAGGGCAAATCGGGAATGGAAGCGAATCCATCTATGCTATGGAATCTAGTGATGGCTCCCATTGTCCAAGTCCTCTGCGTAGAATTTCTGCAGGCCTATGACCATGTACTTGTGAACCTGCGGGTTGTCGAATAAGGCTGAGGGAGAGCAGTCCTCCGGGTATTCCGGGGGAATCCAGTTCGTGTAGAGGTTGTAGGCCAGCATAATAGTCCGGCGGGCTAGGGGAGTGACCCAGGGCCGGGTCAAACACTCTGGGTGTATTTCATCTGTCTCAAAGTCGTAAATCTCCCTGATGTGCTCCCGTGTGACCCTCAGTATGCCAAGCAGGTAGATGAACGCCACCTTTTTCTGGTTACCCTTGTGCCAAAAGCCATAGTTACCTATGAATTCCGCATGAGCCTGACTACTCCATGGGTTTGTCATTGCCGTATTCATTCTTCATCTTCCACATCTTCCTCCAGCCTGTCCGCCAGTTCCCCATACTCAAAGCTATTTTCGTCCTCCTCTGTCGGAGATTCAACAGAAAACTCAAAGTCATCTACAATAGCTTCGCCGTACATAGCATTCTCCAAGATATGCTCAAGTACGTCTTCCGCACGGTTACTTAACGATTCCTCTTGAGTATAGCCGTTCTCAATATCGTCCTCGATTCTCTCAGTAGCTGTCATTAAGAAACTTGTCCTCGTCAACTGCGACATACATAGTTATCTTCTTGATAATTGCCATGCTTACCCCTCCAATGCGTCGAAATCTTCTTATTTAAGATGTATATAGCGGGTGGAACGTCCTGTTCCTTCCCTGCCCAGATACCCTTCCTCAACCAACTTGCGGAGTGCCCCTTCTACCGAGCTTACGCTTAGGGATGGGCACAGTTCTCTTATATCCTGCTTGGAAAAACGTCCCAGCTTCTGCATAGATGCTTTCCTGACCATTTCCAGTGCAGGAAGCTTCGTCTCTACGATGGCGAAGCGGTCTTCAAAGTCCCTGTAAGCAGCCACTATGGTACCCAAAAGATATTTGATAAAAGGGACAACATTTTCGCACTCTTCATGCCAGCCGTGCTGAGACTGCCCCAGTGCATCATAATAAGCATCTTTGTGCTTGGCTATTTTAGCTTCCAAAGATATATACTTCCCAACGTAAAAACCGCTGCGATACAAGAGAAGGGTGGTCAGCAGCCTGCTCATACGGCCATTGCCATCATTGAAGGGGTGGATGCAGAGGAAATCATGGATAAAGATGGGGATGGCAATAAGCGGTTCTATCTCTGCATTGCCAATCACACGATTATACTCTGCACAGATTCTGTCCAATGCCTCCGGCGTCTCAAAAGGGGCCAGCGGGGTGAATAATATTTCCGTATGTCCGTCAGGATAAGTAGCACTGATGTAATTCTGCACATTCTTGGTTCGGCCCCCCATGGAATTTCCCATATGGCTATACATGATTTTATGCATCTGCAGGATGAAGTTCTGTGTGATGGGGATGGCATCGAAACTCTCGTGTATAATGTTCAGCACATCACGATAGCCAGCTATTTCCTGCTCGTCACGGTTCCTCGGCGTGGTTTTATCCTCCACCAGCTGCCGTATGCGGGTGCTGGTGGTCACGATGCCTTCAATGGCATTTGATGCCTCCGTACTCTGTATTTTGGCTATCTCTACCAGTTTTTCCAGTTCCTCTGGCCTTTGCTTCAGATAAAGCTCCTGTTTTCCGGCTTCTTTGTAGATGGCAGCAATATAGCCAAGAATTTCTGAATCCCAGGTCATTTCCTTGATTTTTGTATAATTGAACTGACGCATACCCTTATCCCCTCCATTTTCCCTTATATTATAGCTGTTTTTAAGGGAAAAGTAAATCTTTAAGGGTATAACTGGCATGTGCTGACGAAAAATGCGGTTTGTCCCATAAAACGTACCTGCAACCAATGCTGGATGCAGGACTTAGGCCACGCAGCAGAAACCAACGCCTGCCGTACGGCACCCCTGGAATAGAAAAGATTTAGCTATTCTGCATAGATTATCTATAATAGATTTGCCTATTTTGCAGTATTAAGTTATAATTAAATTACATATTTTGCAAAAAGGGCTGGTGATGATGTGTTTAAGCGTAAGATATATCGTGAGCTTCAGCAGTGGAAGGACACACGAGCAGGGAAGACTGCATTGCTGGTGGAAGGCCAGCGGCGTGTGGGCAAGTCCACTGTGGTAGAGGAATTTGCCAAGCAAGCATACAAAAGCTACATACTGATTGATTTTTCCACCTGTTCCCAAGAGATACGCGACCTGTTCAATGACATATCCGATTTGGATTTCTTCTTCCTGCAGCTGCAGCTGCTGACCAATGTACGCCTTGAAGAAAGGAAC
>CAJOIN010000350.1 GCA_905234515.1 uncultured Selenomonas sp. | reverse complement strand
TTTGCCCGCTATACATTTCTCGAATGGCTGCGCCGCCAGGAAAACGACCCCAAAACCTACGGAGGCCTGTTCTTTGCACTTTGCGAGGATGTGCAGGACCTGGAACTTTCGGATGCACTACGGTCGCTTATGAGTCTCTTCATGGAAACAATCAATGGCTACGGAACTGAGGACACGGAAACCATAAAAAGTAAAGTGACCAATTGGATTGCCAGCCAGAGCAGGTATATCAAGGGATTGTTCCAAAATTTATGCTGGGAAAGTTGAGTCATGGAAGTAATACTGGCGCTCGTGCTCACCTATTTCACGCAGCACATGGCAAGGATTGCCTACGGCAAGCACTCCTGCGGGAATGTCTCGTGTTACTATGCTGCCAGCGCCTATGACTGTATTGTCGCCTATGGTGACGCCGGGCATTACCATGACACCGGCACCAAGCCAGCAATTTTTGCCTATACGGATGGGAGCATTGAATTGGTAGCCCTTGGCGCGCAACTCCGGCAACAGGGGGTGCCCAGCAGTTGCCAGAACCACGTTGGGACCAAGCAGGGTGTTATCTCCTATATAGATGTGGGTGTCATCAACCAGGGTCAGGTTGAAGTTGGCGTAGACATTCCTGCCTAAATGCACATGGTGCCCGCCCCAGTTGGCAAAAAAGGGGGCTTCTATGCAGCAGCCGTCGCCAATGTCCGCAAACATTTGGGACAGAAGCCCGGCTCTTTTTTCTGTTTCTGACGGCCTGGTGTGGTTAAACTCATACATAAGTTCCTGATAAGTGCGTTGTTCCTGAAGGATATCGGGGTCTAAGGGCAGGTAGAGTGCTTCTGTGTGCAGTTTGTTTTTCATAGCGTTTCCTCCTCTACAAAAGTCAAGGCAAAAAAGCCAAACAGACAACACCCTCTGGCCTCGCTTTTGACGAAATAACAATCTTTTGATATTATAACGCTGTTGTTCAAGTTTTGTCGAAGATAAAACGTCATGGAATATCATGGGGAGGTTGGCCTTTGACACAAAGAAAAAGAGGCTTGGCAATGGTGTGCCTTGGCGCTTCCATGTGGGGAGGCAGCGGGGTGGCGGGGCAGTACCTGCTGCAGGACTGTGGCTTTTCCACGGGCTGGCTGGTGGTTTCGCGCATGTTGATAGCTGGCGTGATACTTTTGGGACTGGATTTTTGTCTCTACAGGGAAAATATATTCAAGGTGTGGAAAGATAGCAGGGATGCCAGAGATATAGTCATATTTGCTACCCTGGGAATGCTGGCGGTGCAGTACACGTATTTTGCCTGCATAAAATATGGTAATGCTGCTGCGGCCACTGTATTGCAATATCTGATGCCGGTAATAATAGTGGGGTATACAGCCCTGGCAGCCCGTAAGCTGCCCAAAGCACTGGAAATGCTTTGCGTGGTCATGGCGGTGGGCGGCACCTTCCTTTTGGTAACCCATGGCAGTCTGGACAGGATGGCCATATCCATGGAGGCTTTTGCCTGGGGACTGGTTTCTGCTGTGGCAGCTGCGGTGTATACCATGAAACCCAAGAGATTGATACGGAAGTGGAGAGCCACTCTTATCATTGGCTGGGGCATGCTGCTGGGGGGCTGTCCTCCATGGCTTTTTGAGGGCAGATGGGATCTGCTCTCAGCCCTGATATATGCCTATGTGATTATCTTCGGTACAGTGGTGGCCTTTGGCTGCTACCTGGGAAGCCTCAAGTATATACAGCCAGCGGAAGCGGGGATTCTTGGCTCAGTGGAGCCGCTTTCTGCAATCGCCTTGTCTATCGTCTTTCTGGGGGCCAGCTTTGGGCTTATGGATATACTTGGGACAGGACTAATTATAGGCACGGTATTCCTGCTGGCAAGTCGAAAGAGCAGCGCTTGAAGGTGCTTGGAGAATGGTGAATCATTGGAAAAGAAAGGAATGAGGCACAATGAAAATCTGCCAAATGGGCCTGATGGCGGGGCTGCTTGCCCTTGGCCTTGTGGGTACTGGTCTTGGTACCGCCGAATGCACCCCGGACTACGGCGACGGCTATCTTGTGGAAGGAGGGACGATGCCCCCTGCCGGAGGTGGCATAGCCGATACCACCGACAAGACGGCACCGAAGTCCATCCGCTCCAATGTACTGATGAGCTTCTCCCTGAATTTCGTGGACGAGGGACTGCGTGGCATGACCGATACGGGAAAGGAGTATTTTCCCCCAGGACGTTACAGCCTGAAAGCGGAGCGGCAGGAGGGCAGGGCGCATTTTTATCTCTCCTGTGAGCGGAGGGGGACAGTCCGGCCCATTGTGCTGGAACAGGATCTCGATGTCTCTGCCATGGACGACCTCCACGCCTTTATCCTGGAGCAGGGTGTCCCCGCTGTCAACGGCAGCAGCAAGCGGAACACTGCCCTTGGAACCTTTATCCACCTCGAAGGGCGTTATGACAGTGGTGAGACCCTCTACCTCCATGCCGAAGGAGGAGCTGCCACCGTGCCTTATGGCTGGTGCGGCAGCGATGTCTTTGTGGAATTCTTTCTGGATAAGCTGGGGGCTAAGGGGAAGCTTATTGAGCCTCTTTATTCCATCGGATACGCTATCAGCAACGAAAAGGGGTACCTTCTTTCCATGGAATTGAAATCCACTGCAGTCCTCGGCTCTGGCAAGGCCCTTTTACGCAAGGAACTCCGCCGCAGCCGCGACGATAAGGTACAGGTGCAGGAGCTGATCGTC
>CAJOIN010000349.1 GCA_905234515.1 uncultured Selenomonas sp. | reverse complement strand
TTTATAGATGGAGGGTTTGCTTTGGAAACAGCTAAATATAAACGTGTGGTTCTGAAACTGTCCGGCGAGTCCATGGCTGGTGACCAGGGCTTTGGCATCGATCCTGAAGTGGTAGAGGATATTGCCAGGCAGATCAAGGTCATCCGCGACCATGGCGTGGATGTGGCTATCGTGGTAGGCGGCGGCAATATCTGGCGCGGCCTTTCCGGCAGCGCCAAGGGCATGGACCGTGCCTCTGCTGACTATATGGGCATGCTGGCCACTGTCATGAACTCCTTGGCCCTGCAGGATGCCCTGGAGAAAATCGATGTGGACACCCGTGTCCAGACTGCTATCGAAATGCGCCAGGTGGCAGAGCCATATATCCGTCGCAAGGCCATCCGTCATATGGAAAAGGGCCGTGTGGTCATCTTTGGTGCAGGTACGGGCAACCCTTACTTCTCCACTGATACCACTGCTGCCCTGCGGGCTGCTGAGGTGGAGGCAGACGTGATCCTCATGGCCAAGAAGGGCACTGACGGCATCTACGATTCTGACCCCAACAAGAACCCTAACGCCAAGAAGTATGACCACTTGGCTTATATTGACATCCTGAACCAGGGATTGGCTGTGATGGATTCCACGGCTACCAGCCTCTGCATGGACAACAAGATTCAGCTGGTGGTCTTCAACATCGATGATCATGAAAATATCGCCCGTGCGGCTTTGGGCGAGGAAATCGGCACCACCGTAGGAGGGAAAGAGTAATGGCTACCGTAAAAGAAATCCTGGCAAATGAAGAAGAACGCATGAAGAAATCCCTGGAGGCCGTGAAGCGTGAGTTCGGCAGCCTCCGCGCAGGTCGTGCTACTCCGTCCCTGCTTGACAAGGTCATGGTGGAATATTATGGCACGCCTACCCCTGTGAACCAGGTGGCCAAGGTCTCAGTGCCTGAGCCTCACATGATTGTCATCCAGCCTTGGGAGAAGACTATTCTCCATGACATTGAAGTGGCTATCATGAAGTCCGACCTGGGTCTGTCCCCCAACTCCGATGGTACTGCCATCCGCCTGTCCATTCCCCAGCCTACTCAGGAACGCCGCAAGGAAATAGTCAAGACGGTGAACAAGAAGGCCGAGGAGGCCAAGGTGGCTATGCGCAATGTGCGTCGCGATGGCAACGAGGCCATCAAAAAGCTGGAGAAGGCCAAGGAAATCACCGAGGATGAGTCCAAGAAGGGGCAGGAAGATGTCCAGAAGCTGGTGGACAAGTACATCAAGCTGGTGGACTCTGCCCGTGCGGCCAAGGAAAAAGAGGTTATGGAAGTCTGATGGACTGTCCTGATATTATCGCCTTGCCCTGGGAGGAGGCAGAAGCGCTTCTTCAGGAGGCAGGTATATCCTATGAATGGGAAATCACACGCCCTACGCGTGATTTTTTCAAGACAGATGAGAGACGTCTATATGTCCTGCGTGTGCAAGAGCACGGGCAGGCAATAAAGGTGACCCTGGGAGCCAAGGTTATACCGGCTATTTAAGGACACCAGCATAAGGAGGTGTGTATAATGGCATACAAGATCAGTGATGACTGCATTTCCTGCGGCGCTTGCGCGGCTACTTGCCCCGTGGAGGCTATCAGCGAAGGCAGCGCTCATTACGAGATCGATCCAGATAAGTGGCGGCGCCTGCGCAGCAGGCTGCCCTGTTTCGGCCATCTCTGCTCCGGAATAATCGTCAAGATTAAGGAGAAGCTGGACGAAATCCTGCAGGGCAGGCCATTCTCGCTTGCGAGGAAGGCCTGCCCTTATGCTATTCTTGTCCATTGATTGTTAATCAAACTGATAAGAGGTTTATATATATGTTGAAAAAAATATTTGGCAGCGTAGATGCCTACAAGGAAATCCCCCAGCGGGACGATCCGCTTTTTGCTCCCATAGAGTGGGATAAGCTTCCTCGCCATGTGGCAGCGATTATGGATGGCAATGGACGCTGGGCAAAAGGCCAGGGCCTTTTGCGCACAGCTGGTCATAGCTCAGGGGTCAGGACCTTGAAGGGAATCCTGAGTACCTCCATCGGCCTGGGACTGGAAGCCCTGACGGTATATGCTTTCTCCACAGAAAACTGGAAAAGACCCACCACAGAGGTAGATTTCCTCATGAAGCTGTTTACAGAGCAGCTGGCCAAGGAAATGCAAGAAATGCACGAGGATAATGTGCGCATTCGCTTTATTGGCCGCCTGGAAGGCCTGCCTAAAAATTTGCAAAAGCAGATAAGGGAAGCTGAGGAGCTGATGGCCAATAATACTGGTATTCGCTTCAATGTAGCCACCAACTATGGCGGCCAGGATGAATTGGTTCGGGCTATGCAGAAGGTAGCAGCCCAGGCGGCTCAAGGCAACCTTAAGCCAGAGGACATTGACGAGGCCATGGTGGAGGGGCTGCTGGATACGGCAGGGGATCCACCGGTGGATCTTGTTATCCGCACCAGCGGTGATCAGCGCCTCAGCAATTTCCTGCTGTGGCAGTCAGCCTATGCGGAGTTTTACTTTACTGAAAAGAACTGGCCAGAGTTTACCCCCGAGGATTATGTGGATGCTATGACGGTTTTTGCGAAACGGGACCGTCGCTTTGGAGGATTGAATAAAAAGTAAGGAGCTGTCCATTTGTTAACTAGAATCATAACCGGCGTTGTTGGTATTGCCCTGGCCGCCTGTGTTATTCAGACGGGAGGC
>CAJOIN010000348.1:1859-3156 GCA_905234515.1 uncultured Selenomonas sp. | reverse complement strand
TCGGCAGCGGCCTGGGCAGCGGCTTTGCCGATGAGGATTACAGGGAGGTGGGAGCAGAGCTCTTTTCCGACAAGAAGCAGCTCTTTGACGAAGCTGAGATGATAGTGAAGGTGAAGGAGCCTCTGCCTGTTGAGTACGACCTTTTCCACGAGGGTCAGCTGCTCTTCACCTATCTGCATCTGGCGGCGGAGCCGGAGCTGACGGAGGCCCTGCTCCGGCACAAGGTCACCTCTGTGGCCTATGAGACTGTGGTGGGCAGGGATGGCAGGAGCCTGCCCCTGCTGGCCCCCATGAGCGAAATAGCGGGGCGCATGTCTGTGCAGATCGGTGCGCAGTTCCTGGAGAGCCGCTACGGCGGCGCAGGTGTCCTCCTGGGGGGCGTCAGCGGCGTGGCCCCTGGGCAGGTGGTGATCCTGGGAGGCGGCGTGNNNNGGCACCAACGCTGCCAAGATGGCGGTGGGCCTGGGGGCCAGGGTCACGGTCATCGACCTGTCCATTGAAAGGCTCCGCTATCTGGATGATGTTTTCCAGGGGCGCATTGCCACCGTCATGTCCAACAATTACAATATCGCCCAGTGGGTACCCAGGGCAGATCTCCTCATCGGGGCGGTGCTGGTGCCCGGGGCCAAGACTCCCTGCCTGGTGACGGAGAAAATGGTGAAGACCATGAGCCCCGGCTCTGTCATCGTGGATGTGGCCATCGACCAGGGAGGCAGCATCGCCACCTGCGACCATGTGACCACCCATGAGAACCCCACCTTTGTAAAGCATGGGGTGCTCCACTACTCCGTGGCCAATATTCCAGGGGCCGTGTCCAGAACCTCCACCCTGGCCCTTACCAATGCCACACTGCCCTATGCCCTCTCCCTGGCGGGGAAAGGCTGGCAGCGGGCCTGCCAGGAAGACCCGGGGCTGGCCCAGGGCATAAATACCGTGGCAGGCAAGCTCACCAGCCTGCCCGTGTCGGAGGCTCTGGGGCTGGAGTATGCGGATAAGGATGATTTTTTGCATTGAGTGAAGAATGTAAAGTGCGTGGAGGGGTAACCATGTTAGTGAATACCTTAGTGGAGGATCGCATCTGCTACGTGGAGATGCAGAATGCAGAGCATTACAATTGCCTCAGCGAGGATATGTGCAATGAGCTGATGGAGGCTCTGCGCTATGGCTATGAGCAGGAGTGTGTGGGCATCGTCATCAAGGCCCAAGTGAAGAAGGGGGTCTGGAGCGCGGGCCATGATATCCGGGAGCTGCCCACGGACGGCAGCGACCCTTTGGCCTTTGATGTGCCCATGGAACG
>CAJOIN010000348.1:0-1766 GCA_905234515.1 uncultured Selenomonas sp. | reverse complement strand
ACCCCCGCCAAGATAGGCATTCCCTACAATGCCTCAGGGATCCTCCACTTCATCAACCAGCTGGGTATGAACAAGGCCCGGGAAATGTTCTTCCTGGGCACTCCCATCACCGCTGATGATGCCCTGAACGTGGGTCTTATCAACCATGTGACGGATTCAGCGGATCTGGACAACATGCTGGAAAAGCATTTCCTGACACCCCTGCGGCGCAACAGCGTCCTGTCCATCAGCGCCATCAAGCGCCAGTTCCGCATCCTGTCCAGGGCTTCCACCGTCATCAGCGCTGAGAACTTTGAGCGCATCAATGCTTATCGCACTCGGGTTTATGAAGGGGCAGACTACAAGGAGGGCATAAACTCCTTCTTGGAGAAGCGCCCCCCGGAGTACAAGGGGAAGGCCTCGGATCTGGATTGACACCTTTCCCGGAGGAGGGATGTGCAAAAGCCCCCGCAGCAGCGGGGGCTTTTGCTTATCTCCAAAAACTGGCGCGCAGGAGGCTGGTGCGTCCACTGTAGCCGCAGGCGCGGTATTTTTGGCTGGCCTGTGCCAGCCTGTGTGGGCGGATTTGGGCCTTCAGGAAGGAGCCATAGCGAGCTATGGCGACTGACGATGACGCAGCAGATGGCTGCATATCGGACGATTAATATAAAGATTTTCCAATCCCAAGCAGTTGCTGGATATCAAGAAGCTGGGCCTCAATACAATAGACATGGTAAAGCGAAGCAGCAAAAGATTCTACATATTCGAAGGAAAATCCATGGACATCAAGAAGATTTTTGCCTCCAGCAAGAAACGCCGGGGCCGTTCCAGGTATCTCCTGTCGGCAACTGTAAAAGTTGGCCAGGACAAGAATGGCGAAAATGGCATCATCCGCATCTACGGTCACCGCTGGGATATAGAAGTGTTTTTCAAGACCTGCAAAAGCAGCCTGCTGCTTCGTAAGGAGTACCATGGCCTTTCCTATGATGGCCTTACTGCACATGTGGCTCTGGTGTTCACCCGCTATATGCTTCTGGCAGTTTCCAAGCGAGACAATGAGGACGACAGAACGCTTGGCGAGCTGTTCTACATCATGATATCCGAAGTTGCCGACATAACTTACCATGAATCCATGCAGATCATAGTGGAGGCTATGTTGGCGACAGTTCAAGAGGAATTTCATATTGCCGATGCCCAGTTAGAAGCCTTCTATGCGAAGTTTATGTCCAAACTGCCGGAGCCCATGCATCGCCTGTTGCAGGCGGCCTGAGGATTTTATCTCTTGAGATATACGGTTTTGAAGGAGCCGTTAGTATTTTCTATGTGGGAAGTTTGAGTGTATTAGCAAAGGGGGTGCAAAATCCCCACCGAGGGGGTGCAAATGCACCCCCTTCTCTTTTTCTCAAAGCCTTGTCCCGTGCGGCTTCCGAGGCATACTCATTTAATGATAGGCAGGGGGTGCAAGGGGGTTCATCGTTAATCGAGTATAGGGGGTGCATCGTTATTTTGTATCAATTTGATTGGTAAAGGGGAATTGCTGGTGACCATCCTCAGCAGTTTAGCGCAGGAGGAGAGCCGAAGCATTTCGGAAAATGTCAAATGGGGAAAAAGAAAAAGTTTCGCTGATGGAAAAGTATGCGTACCTTTTACCCGGTTGCTCGGATATGAAAAAGGCGCGGATGGTAATCTTGCCGTCAATGAGGAGCAAGCGGAAGCCGTCCGACTGATTTATAAACTTTTTCTCAGCGGACTATCTTGCCATGCCATAGCCAAGGAACTTACTAACC
>CAJOIN010000347.1 GCA_905234515.1 uncultured Selenomonas sp. | reverse complement strand
GGCGGTGAACTGGAA
Source organism: uncultured Selenomonas sp. (assembly GCA_905234515.1). GTDB lineage: Bacteria > Bacillota > Negativicutes > Selenomonadales > Selenomonadaceae > Selenomonas_B. The sequence goes on along the minus strand of CAJOIN010000347.1, from coordinate 3,856 downwards.
CGAGGAACTTACCAACATGATTATGTTCCAGCAGGGCTACAGCGCCTGCTCCCGCTGCCTCACCACCATGGACGAAATGCTGGATAAGCTCATCAACAGCACCGGCACAGTCGGCAGGTAATTTAGCCTTCCCCTTTGGGGGCGGCAAAGTCGCGGGAGCCTAGTGGGCTCCCTGGGAGGGAACCTCGAAGCAGTGGATGAGGTTGCAGCATATGATGGTTGCAAGAATTGCAGTTAGCATGGCAATACGAGTTATCGTAACCGAAAGGATAGGTGGAAGCAATGCGGGTAAGCAGCACCCAGATGATAGGCCGCTATCAAAAGCAGCTCAACGACAGCTACGAAGATCAGACCAAGCTTATGGAATACTCCGATGGCAGCAAGCTTCATCGTCCCTCGGATGATTCCGTGAACTACTCCAAGTTTCTCCGCTATCAGAATACGGATACGGAAAACGACCAGTTCCAGAGCAACGTGAAGACTGGCATTTCCTGGATGAAGACCGCAGATGCCGCCATGAGTAACATGAAGGACATCCTGACCACGCTGAACGAAAAGACCATCCAGGCTGCCACCGATACCAACGGCACCTCGGATATCCAGGCCATCGGCAAGGAAGTCCTGGCAAAAGTTCAGGAGCTGGTTTCCCTGGGCAACACTCAGCAGGGTGACCGCTATATGTTCGCAGGGCAGAGCGATTTGACCCAGCCCTTCACAATTTCCGCCGAGAAGAAAACCAGAGGCCTGGCCAAGACCCTGGATGACCCCCAGGCGAACTTTTTTAGCACCGATGCGGACAGCAAGGGAAATATGACCCAGATGCTGCAGCTGACTGGCAGCGATGGCAACACCTACTACCTCAGCACCATCAGCGGAGCTGTTTACTCTCGCAGCTTCATGGATGATGGCTACAAGGACATAGTGGCCAATGGCCGTACAGAGGTGGATACGAAGCTGACAAAGGATACCAGTGGCAATGTTACCGGTGCTACCGTAGGGGAAGATGCTGCCGGGCTGATAGACGGCTGGGCCACCAAGACCAAGAAGGTATCGGATTATTTCGAGTCTAACGGTGTCTGCAAGTTTGACCCGGATGATGAGACAGATGCCATTGCAGGAACCATCACTGTGGATGGGAAAGACGTCACTTTGAGGTTTTCCGCTATTGAGCAGTATGTGGTGGAGTACAGCGGCGATGCCAAGAAAATCTCCATGGTAAAGCGCAACGGCACCACTGACCCATCAGCAGACACGGTGAACGTTACGGGCCAGATGCTCTTTGGTTCCAATATCTTTGACAATGTGAATTCCGGCAACCAGGTAAACGGCGCTTCCTCCGGCACCGCAGCCCTCAATGACATGCTGATGGTAGCTGCCAAGATGGACGCAGGGGATGCCCGCTGGCTCTCCTCGGATGGCATAACCGCCACCGACAAGGCCCACTACCAGGTCATCGAAGCCCAGACCACCGCCGCGGCTCGCCAGAATGTCTACGACAGCGTCTCTACTATGCTGGACAAGCAGAACGAGACCATCACCGAGGACATCAGCAACTGTAGCGATGCTGATGTGGCTCGCCTGGCCATCGACCTTATGACCATGCAGACCATCTACAATATGTCATTGTCGGTAGGTTCGCGTATCCTGCCTCAGTCCCTGGCTGATTATCTATAACGAGGAAGAAGATGTCCCCCATCTCTATAGATTCATCGCATAACAGGCGGCGAGCATATATCTCCCGCCTCGTTGAAACGCTAATTGGAGGATTTTGCCTTCGGCAAAATTTGAACAATGGCGTTATAAAATTATGTGAGAAATTAGCAGGAATTTCCCAACGGAAGGGGGAATAAAAAGGTATGTTGCGATTGAATATCCGTCAAACCTTTACCCAGATAGGACTTCGCACGCAACTATCCACCCTGTCAACGCGATATATAAAGCCTGAGGCACATACCGAGTATGTGGCTCCCAGGTCGAACAAGGGGACAACTCAGCCAAAGCTGGATATCAATAGCTATCCCAGCCGCCACTCGTATGGTCACAGCACAAATGATGACCTTACCCGTGCGGCTGGGCAGCGTGGCTTACAGGATTTGCAAGCGGCCATCAAGAAGCATAACCATGACGGGCTTTCTATGGCGAACAGCGGAGCCAAGAAAGGCCACGATGAAATAGCAGCTCAGGCTAAACAGCACATTGCCCAGTTCGTGGGGAAGCGCCGCTATCTGGAAGCCAGGTTCATACCAAACCCGGAGATTCACTATACTCCCGGCCAGCTGGTGGGAACCCCGGACGAGGGCAAGTACGACTGGACAGTGCAAACCCAGTCCAAGGCAGATGTGCAGTACAACCCCGGCAAGGCTGAGACCTACATTGCGCAGCAGGGCGGCGTGAGGCAATGGCACCGAGGACCGTTATGACATTTATGCATGAGCTTTCGAAAATGGAGGCGCACTATGAGAAAAGTAGACACCCTGCGTTTTGGCACTATTGAGATTGAGGAGGAGAAGATTACTCATTTCCCCCACGGAATCCCCGCTTTTGAGGAAGAAAAGGAATTCATCATTGTTCCCTATGACAGCGAAAGCCCTTATCTCTTTATGCAGTCCCTGGCTACGCCGGACCTGGCTTTCCTGATCACCATGCCCTTCCTGTTCTTCCCGGACTATGAGTTTGAGCTGGATGATGCCAGCCAGAAAGAACTGGGCATCAAGAGCGAGGAGGACATGCTCATTTATGTGATTATCACCATACCCCAGGGCAAAATCGAAGATATGACAGCCAACCTCACAGCCCCGGTGGTGCTCAACAAAAAGACCATGCAGGCCAAGCAGGTGGTACTTGACAAGGGCGGCTACACGACGAAGCACAGATTGTTCCCGGAAAAGAAGAAGGCATGACAGCAAGAAATGCAGCTTTAATACACTAAGGAGGCCACTACTATATGCTGGTACTTACTCGCAAACCCAGGCAGCAGATTATGATTGGCGATGACATTGTCATCAATGTGGTAGAGGTGCAGGGCGAAAATGTCCGTCTGGCCATCGATGCGCCGCGTGAGATTAAGATTTACCGCGGGGAAATTTACCGCGCTATCCAGGAAGAGAACCAAAAGGCTGCCGCACCGGCGCCGCAGAACCTGGATTTCAGCCTGGTGATGCCTCCGCGTGGGTCTGATAAGGATTAACTTATGCAGGGAGGCCGTCCAAGCGGCAGGTTTCAGTGTTGGTTAGGGACAACTTTTATTATCTATGGAGGGATAAACATGATTGGGAAAGTCAACGATGTGGTTTCCGGTGCTGTGGTAATCGGTGCCATGACTCAGGATTATGCTGCTGGGACGGCAGCACAGCGCCAGCAGGAACAGGGCGCTGCGGCGGCTCCTGCAGAAGAACTGCAGAATGGGCGGCAGGAAGAAAAGCTGGGCGTGCAGGAAACCGTAGAAGCCAACGCCCAGAAAAAAGAGGAACCCAAGGAAGAGGATATGCAGGAGATGATGAAGGAGCTCAATGAGCTCATGAGCCGCATCAACTGCAATCTGGAGTTCAGCTATCACAAGGAAGTGAATGTCATGTCAGTCAAGATGATTGACAAGGCAACCCATGAGGTTATCAAGGAATTGCCTCCCGAAGAGATGATTGACAACATGATCCAGGCCAAGGACTGGATAGGAGCGTTCCTGGACAAGAATGCCTGAGGAGGTGTGATTCATGAGCTCAACAGGTATTTACGGTCTTTCAGGCTCCGGCATTGATGTCGACTCCATGGTAAAAGTCGGCATGATGACCAAGCAAAACGAATATGACCGCATGTACAAAAAGGAAGTCCGGCAGGAGTGGACGAAAGAGGCCTACGC
>CAJOIN010000346.1:3405-4244 GCA_905234515.1 uncultured Selenomonas sp. | reverse complement strand
CCATTGGTCTCCACACGGTCAAAGCACCCCATGTCAATAATCACGGGTGCAATCTTTGCGAGTTGGTCTCGACGCGGAACATATTTGCCGCTCGACTGCCACATGTCGCGATACACAAGCGAGAATTGTACTTCTTTTTTTGCCATATATTTTTAATTATCTTTAGTCGTTATATTACATCGGTTTTATTCGCCGAGCGAGTCTGGCGCAGAGGGACGGGAAGAACCGTTTAATATACACCATTATCAGTTCGCCTCGACCGATAAGCACTTCGCGTTGGCCTTTGTCAATCGCCTTGACGATGCGCTTGGCAGCTTTGTCGGCAGCTTCCTCAACCCTTCGGTTATGCAGGCTCTGGCGGGACTGGCCTTTCTGGCCTTTGGCTGGTGGACCCTCAGGGGGGAGGCTGAGGAGGAAGAAGCCCATGATTCTACCCGCAGCCCCTTCTGGACAGTAGCCCTTACCTTCTTTGTGGGGGAGATGGGTGACAAGACCCAGTTTGCCGCCATGACCATGGCAGCGGCTTATCCCCGCTGGCAGCTGGTACTTTTGGGAGCTGTGCTGGCCATGCTGCTGGCTGACTTGATGGGGGTCATCTGCGGGGCGGTTCTTCATCAAAAGCTGCCGGCTCATAAATTGCAGTTGCTCTCCGGGGGAATCTTTCTTTTCTTCGGGTTTGTGACCCTGGCTCAGTTGGTGTGGGCAACTTTTTGACATTTTAATCTAATTTTAATTTACTTTTTTTGAGAAATACACGATAATATAGGTGTATGAATAATGTTAACTTAATCAACTATTTTAGAATGGGGTTGAGAAGGATGAAGAGATTCAGGCATATT
>CAJOIN010000346.1:1797-3350 GCA_905234515.1 uncultured Selenomonas sp. | reverse complement strand
CAACTGGGATAGTGCAGTAGTGACAGCAGAGGGTACCGGCGTGCCGCCTGCTACGGCCTATAATTCTGTCCAGGCCAGAATGCTGGCCCGCCGTGCCGCCATTGTGGATGAATACCGCCAGCTGGCTGAGCAGATCAAGGGCGTGGATGTGGACGCAGACACCACCGTGGAAAACATGATGGTCACCAGCGATGTGATAAGGACTCATGTGAGCGCTCTGGTGCAGGGAGCCCGCATCGTGGATGAAAAGACCCTGCCGGAGGGCGGCTACAGCGTCACCATGCAGGTTTCCATGTTTGGCGTGTCCAATTCCCTGGCCAGCGCAGTCATTGAGCGTCCGGCAGTGAAGGAATCTTTCCCGTCTGTGGTGGTGACGGTGGAGCCTGCTATGCCTCGTCCGGCTTCTGAGTACGGCTTCCCCTCCCTGCCGTCTGCTGATATACCTTCTACTACGGTTCCCTCCACTACGGGCCCTTCCACTCAGCCCGTGTATGGCAAGGGCAGCTCTGCCGCTGACGCTCCCTCCGGCCGCGCCATTGGCGGCTACACCGGGCTTATCGTGGATTGCCGTGGCTTGGGTCTGAGGCCTGTCATGAGCCCGGTCATCAAGAATACCGATGGCACTCCCATCTATGGCTACAAGAACCTGGACTATGACAAGGTAATCTCCAATGGTATGGCAGGCTATACCACGGATATCAACAAAGCAGCCCGCGCAGGCCGCAATCCCCTGATTGTCAAGGCTGTGAGCCTGGACAACAACAACGGCAATCCTGTGCTGTCCCTGGCAGATGCCAACCGGGTGCTCATCGAGAACGGAGCTGCCGGCTTCCTGGATACCGCCAGTGTGGTATTCCTGCGTTAAGACAAAATAGTATGTGGCAATGGCTATGAGAAAGCAATTTTCTCATAGCCATTCTTATTATGTAAGAATTTTTCTCAAGGTCTTGCGAAGATGTCTGTCATTTAGTACAATATTGGTACAACAAGAGAGAATAATAAATCGGCAGCTAGGAGTGTGGAAATATGTTTTTGGAAGAACGTCAGGAAATTATCCTGCAGATGCTGGCCCAGGATGGCAAGGTCCGGGTCAGGGAACTCAGTGAGAAATTCAAGGTCACCGAGGACTGCATCCGCAAGGACTTGGGCTCCCTGGAGAAGCAGGGCAAGCTGAAGCGCACCTACGGCGGCGCCGTGCGCCTGCGTGAGAACAGCCACATGGTGGAGGTCAGCAAGCACCGTCATACGGATGTGGAAGCCAAGCAGCGCATTGCCCAGGCAGCCGTGAGGCTGATTCATGAGCACGATATGGTGTTCCTAGATATTTCCACCAGCAATCTGGCCATTGCAGAGCTTTTGATGAAGTCCGAGCGTGACATCACCGTGGTCACCAACATGATTGACATTCTGGTGGTATTGGCCCGCAATCCCAAGATTCGGGTGGTCTTTGCCGGCGGCAAAATCAACAAGAGCCGTGACGGCTTCTGGGGCGGCATGACCCTGGACTTCATCTCCCGCCTGAAGCCGGATATCGCCTTTGTGGGCGCTGTGGG
>CAJOIN010000346.1:0-1787 GCA_905234515.1 uncultured Selenomonas sp. | reverse complement strand
GATGACGGCATCAACAAGGCCGCCATTATCCGTCACAGCAAGAAGGCCTATGTAGTGGCAGAGGCCCGCAAGCTCTCCACCGATGGCAACTATAACTACACCACCCTTGATACCCTGTCCGGCCTGATTACGGACTCCCTGCCTGCCAAGGATATCCAGGAGGCCGCAGATTCCTATGGAGTGGAGATTATCCTGCCGTGAGAATACCAGCTGTCTTGAGCTGGAGGGAATTTCATAGCGTCACTATGAAGGGACTGAAGGTATTTTTCTTTTACCTGGCAGTCCTTTCCCTTTTTCGGCTCTTTTTTATCTTGGGGCTGTCTGAGTACCTGGGGGAAGCTTCCGGCAGGGCTGACATCTGTGCTGCCCTGTGGCGGGGCTTCTGTCTCAGCATGCAGACAGCCGGAGGGCTGACCCTTTGCAGCCTGGTGCCGGCCCTGCTTTGCCACTATCTGCTGCATCCCTTTCCCAAGGTGGAGAAAATTGTCTGGCTGGGGGTGAATGGGGGGCTTATCACGGTTCTTTCCATACTCTTTGGGGCCAGCTTTCCCTTTTACCGCCAGTTCCACATGAACTTCAACCAGATGGTGTTTAACGGGGCCAATGATGATATCGGGGCCCTGTTCTGGACCTTTGTGCAGCAGTATAACCTGCCCGTAAGGCTGGCAGGGGCATTGCTGCTGGCCTATGCGCTCTACCGCGTCCTCAAGTGGCTGTTGTTTACCTTTGGGGAGGAGCTGCTTTATCCCCAGGGCTGGCCTTGGCCCCTGCGCTATCTTCTGCGGGCAGCCTATCTTGGCCTCTTGTACCTGGTGGGGCTGCTGGCTATTTTTGGCGGCAGCCTGGGCTGGCAGACTGCCGTGGACTGGGAAAATGCTGGGGTCACCAAGGATGAGTTCCTCAATGAGGCTATCCTGGACAGTCCCCAGGCTATCTACCGTGCCTACGAGTTGAACCGCAGGATGCTGGCCTGCAACGGGCTGAACTTCACCGTTGAGGATATCAGGCTCCTGGCGGCTTATATCTCGGGGCATCCCCCGGAGTCTGACAACCTGGACGATTACCTGGTCCCTGTCACCAGCGCTCGCCTGCTGGACAGCGAGAGCACCGAACTGCTGGCTCTCTACTATCCGGAGGCACTGGACAAGCCCTGCCGGATCAACGGCCAGGAGCTGGCCTCCAGAATGGGCCTCAATCTGCAATTCTACCACCTCAGCGAGGCTAACACCGTCCGGGGAGAGATGTTCTTCGAGGAGCGGGAGATCACCGTGCTGAATAAGAACGGAGAGTGGGTGGGCGTCACCATCCCGCCGGATACCATCCTGATCGACACGGCCACCTGTGAAGATGAAAACCACTTTCTGAACCAGGAAACTCTGAACGACGCCATCATCCATGAGTGCTTCCACGCTTATGGACACCGGCTGTTCTACCTGGGGCAGAGACTCTATAACGAAGAACTAGTCTGCCTTTCCTGCACCGTTCCCGGCATCCGGGAGGTCCAGGAAATTGACCGGGAGCTGGTCAGCGGCAGGCAGAAGGACCGCAGTCCCATCGACTGGATCGAGTGGCAGGCCAACCGGGCCACGCCCCGGGTGCGCATGCCGGCCAGAACCACTCAGATGAAGATCGATGAGCTGTTCGCCAAGGTTGACCGCCTCTATCCGAACATGGCCCGGCCCAAGCGCATCGCCAACGTCATCACGGAACTTGCCCGCTTCTACGGCGTCTCCAAGCAGTCGGCCAAGCTGCGGATGATTGAGCTGGGGTATTCCGAGGCCCAGGGC
>CAJOIN010000345.1:1849-2319 GCA_905234515.1 uncultured Selenomonas sp. | reverse complement strand
CGCACCGCGCGGATCATAAACATCGGGATGATCAGCACCACGATGATGATAGCCGCTATATTATACAGCAATTGCATGTCTTATCCCCTTTACTCACTTAGTTCTTTCCGATTGAACTGGATGTTATAAAGATAGCTATAAAGCCCATTTTTTGCCAAAAGCTCATCATGGGTGCCATGTTCCTTGATTCTGCCCCCATCAATGACATAAATCTGGTCAGCATTGAAGATTGTGGAAAGTCTGTGGGCAATGACAAAGGATGTGCGTCCCACCATCAGCTTATCCAAAGCCGCCTGGACTACCTTCTCACTTTCCGTGTCCAAAGCAGAGGTAGCCTCATCCAAGATCAGGATGCGGGGATTCTTCAGGATGGCACGGGCAATGGCCATGCGTTGGCGCTGTCCGCCAGAAAGGTTCAGCCCACGCTCCGCAATCTGGGTATCATAACCTAGAGGCAGGTCTCTAATAAA
>CAJOIN010000345.1:0-1842 GCA_905234515.1 uncultured Selenomonas sp. | reverse complement strand
TAAAGCCATCAGCGTTAGCCGCCTTGGCTGCCGCCTCCACTTCTTCATCCGTGGCATCAAGACGTCCATAACGGATATTTTCCCTTACAGTTGTGGAGAAAAGCATCGTCTCCTGAGGCACAATACCAATCTGCTCACGCAGTGATTTAATGGTCACATCACGTATATCATGGCCATCAATACTGATGGAGCCATCATTTATCTCATAAAAACGAGGCAGCAGATTTGCAATGGTAGATTTTCCTGCCCCAGAAGGTCCCACAAAGGCAATCATTTGGCCGGGCTTTGCCTCTAAAGAAACATCTTCAAGAGCCAATATTCCTTCCTTGTAGCCAAAGGAAACATGATCAACCACCACATGTCCCTTAATTTCCGGCAGCTGGCTAGCTCCCTCTTTGTCAGACAGCGGCTCCGGTAAATCCAACACCTCAAACACTCTGTCTACCGCTGCCATGGCCTTCTGCATATTACCATAAACACGGGACAACCTCTTCACGGGATTGGCCAGATTTACCGCATAGGTCAGGAATGCAATCAGGGCACCAGCAGTCATCTCACCATTGATTACCTCAAGGCCGCCAAACCAAATAATGAAAGTCACGGAAACGGCAGCCAGAAACTCCACCGTAGGGGAAAGCAGGCTGGTTAGCTGCACATTTTTCATGACCGCCTGGAAGTTGAGCAAGTTCTGATGCTCAAAGCGTTTCAGCTCATAATCCTCCCTGGCAAAGGTCTTCACAACTTTGACTGCAGACACACTTTCCTGGAGAAAAGATGTAATGTCTGCCATACGCTCCTGAATAACTGTACCATTTTTCTTCAGCTTGCGGCCAAAAATCTTCATAGCCTGCCCCACCAAAGGAATGACAACCAAAGTCAAAAGAGAAAGTTTCCAATCCAGGTAGACCATCAGCACAATAGAACCAATCAGTATAGCGCCCTCTGTCACCAGCTCTATAAGCTGTCCCATCAAAGCTGACTGGATCGCTGCCACATCATTAGTGATATAGCTCATGGTCTCACCGGTCTGATGACGATCAAAATAGGCCATAGGCAGACGCTGGAACTTCTTATACATCTGTTCCCGCACATCTATGATAACCTTTTCGCCCAAATAAGAAATCAGATACGACTGGCCATAATAGAAGACGCCACGAATCAGGAAGGTAACGACAATGCCCAATGAAATTACATTCAGCATGAACATGTCCTTCTCTGTCAGAACCTTGTCCACCATATCCTTGATTATCCAAGGCAGGTAAAGATTAGCTGCAGAAGCCATGATAATGCAGAAAATAGCCAAAATGAATCTCTTGACATAAGGTCGCATATAGCTCATCAGCCGTTTGTAGTTCTTCATGAAATATTCTTCCCTCGACTTCTCTTGAAATCCTTCAAATCACATATGACGCCTAGCACAGGCCAGCACCCTTTCTGCCACTCTATGGGCTGCACCTGGCTCTCCCAACTTCGCGCAGGCTTCCTTAAGCTTGCTGCAGACAATCTCCCTATGTGGCTCGCCAGGATACAAGGTCAGCATGGCCTTGGCAATAGCCTCTGCCTTCACCTCATCCTGTAAAAGTTCCGTTTGGAACCTTTCTCCTAAAAGAATGTTAGGCAAGCTGATATTGTCTACGTGGACCACCAGCCTTCCAATAAAAGCAGAAAGAGCAGCCAGGCGATAAAGTACCACACATGGCAGTCCCATGAGGGCCGCTTCCATAACCACAGTGCCGGACGTTGCCATGGCGGCCGCCCCCATGCCCATGAGAGCATAGCGATGTTCATGGGTCAGGGTAACCTCCACCCCCGCTGTTTCCGTCATGGCCCGTATGCGTGCTT
>CAJOIN010000344.1:3430-5280 GCA_905234515.1 uncultured Selenomonas sp. | reverse complement strand
GAACATGCGGAGACTGAGGAGCAAAAAGAGGGGATAGAGCGTGTGGTGGAGGATATGAAACAGAAATAGTGCCAGAATGAAGTTTCTGCAATTTAATTTTATGTCAGGTTTAGGTATTATAGTGGAAGGAAATGACCGGACATGGAATTCCTGCTCGGTCTGTGGTACGGAAATTTCCTGCGAGAGTTAAAATCTTAGATTACATTTCTTTGTTTATAGCAAAGTCCCCACAGGTTTTGTTGTCCTGTGGGGACAATTTGCATTATTTGGCTGTCAGACGGCGATGGAGTTCTTCTCTCAATTCCTGTAGGGCTGCTAGGTACTCTGTGAAAATCAGGGTGGTTACGGTGAGGGCACGTTTTTCGTCATAGACGTGTATGGCAATGTTGCGTTTTTTCAGCATATCCAACCATACATTTTCATTTTTCAGCCAGCCTAGGGCATAAGCGGCTTTGAAAATTTCCCTAGGGGAGCCAGTGGCGGCTTCCGCTATGCCGTACAGGGTCAATATTTCTTTTAGGGCTTTCCATGAGAGTTCAAAGGTCAGGTTGAACTGGCCGATAATGCCCATACGATATATTTCGCTGCGGGATGCCTCATCCTGGTCAGCTTGTTCCAAAACCTTCAGGCAACTGGCAAAGGCTTCATATTTTTTCATCTCTTCTACCCCTGACTTGTATAGATTGATTCCATCGCGGTTTATTTCTGCTTGCAGTTCGGCTGAGATATTCTCATCGAGATTGACTACATCGAAGGTCAGAAGGGTGCTGGTTTCTTCGTCAACGGCAAGGGCGAAACCTGTCACATCACCACCGGAAACTGCAAGATCTATGTCGCTGAGCGCATGGTTGTCCTTGCGAGCACGGGAACCGAACAGAATAAGTTGCTTTAGATTGAATTTTTTAGCCAAAAGCACAATCTCCGTGCAAAGGCTGGCTGGCAAGTCGTATTTTGTTTCTGCAAAAGTGCTGCTCATGGACTTGTATCCCTTTCTGTCAATATCTTCTTCCTCAGATGCTATTATATCATATACGAACCATAAAGAAACAAGCCATCCTGTGCAGGATGGCTTGTTTCTTTATAAAAATATGCTATCGGTTATTGGCAATCAATACTCGTAGAACATCTTCTGGATCTGGTTCCTGTCAGTGGTCTTGGTGAGGGCCAGCTGCAGGAGGATGCGGCACTTCTGGGGGTTCAGGGAATCGCCATCAAGGAAGCCGGCGTCGATGTAGGACTGCTCAGCAGGGATGACGGTGCCGCCGCCCACGCGGGTGCTGCGGACCACGATGATGCCAGCCTTGGAAGCACGGGCCAGGGCGCCCTCAGCATCCTTATGGACGCTGCCGTTGCCGGTGCCGGCATAGATGATGCCCTTGACGCCAGCGTTGATGGCTGCGTCTACAAAGAGGGCGTCGTCATTGGCGTGGCTGTAGATGATCTTTACATAGGGGAGCTTGGAGAGATTCCTCACATCAAACTCGGTGTTGCCTGCATGGCGGCGGTCCACCTGGTTGTAGAAGGTGGGATGGCCGTCGTTCATGAAGCCGATGGGGCCCAGGGGGGACTTGAAGGTGTCCACGGAAGTGGTATGGGTCTTGGTGACGTTGCGGGCGCTGTCAATCTGGTCATTGAGGCAGACCAGGACGCCGCGGTCACGGGCATTGGGGTCTGCGGCCAGGCGCACTGCGTTCAGGAGGTTCATGGGGCCGTCAGCGCTGATGGCGGTAGCCGGGCGCATAGCGCCGGTGATGACCACAGGCTTCTTGCTGTTGACGGTAAGGTTCAGGAAATAAGCGGTTTCCTCAAGAGTATCGGTGCCATGGGTGATGACGATGCCATCCACGTCC
>CAJOIN010000344.1:0-3282 GCA_905234515.1 uncultured Selenomonas sp. | reverse complement strand
GCCGTGTCAGAAGCGGCGCTGCCGGCGATGGTGCCGCCAGTAGCGAGAATCACCACATTTGGTTTCTCGGCAGCTCCTGCTGTGCAGGTCATGCCCAGCAGCAATGAGGCCAGCATAGCCAGCACCATGGTCAGTTTTGTTTTCACTGTACATCTCCCTTTCTCTAAAAACCTTTGAATCTTGTGCAGCCTTTATCAGGTCACACCGACTTATGGAAGTATACTAAACATTTATCGATAGAATCCTACAGGAAACTAGAAAAAATAGTAGAAGTTTCTTTAGTGAACATGAATGTCAGGTGATTGAGTTACGGCTTCTTGGCGGGAGGCCTGCTAAAATAAAGCCAGAGAAAAAACAAGGTGGAGGAAGAAACTATGGAACTTTACGATATTGCCATTATCGGCACAGGCCCGGCGGGTATCAGCGCGGCTATCACAGCCACGGTGCGGGGGAAGAAGGTACGCCTGTACGGGGAGCGGGAGCTCAGCAGCAAGATGCGGAAGGCGGAGCGCATAGACAATTATCCGGGGCTGCCCCGGATAAGCGGGGAGGAACTGGGAAAGCAGTTTTCCCGCCATCTGGCTGACTTGGGGATAGAGGTGGAGCCCAGGCGGGTGACCCTCATTGTGCCGGCAGGTGACAAATTTTTGCTGCAGGATGGCAGCGGCGCTGAGGTGGGGGCCAGGACGGTTATCCTGGCCGGGGGCGTGGCGCCTGCCGTGACCCTGCCGGGGGAACAGGAGCTTTTGGGACGCGGGGTGAGCTACTGCGCCACCTGTGACGGCAGGTTTTATCGGGGCAAAAATGTGGCGGTAATTGCCTCCAAGCCGGAATTTGAGGCGGAGGCAGACTTTCTGGCAGAATATGCTAAAAAAGTAACCTATCTGCCACTTTATAAGGAAAAACCTGCCCTGTCAAGAGAAAATGTCGAAATAGTCGAAGGAAAGCCCAAGTCCATCGAGGGTGAGGCCCGGGTGCGTGCTCTTTTGACAGATAAAGGAGAATTGCCAGTGGATGGTGTATTTATATTGAGGGAAAGCGTCCTGCCCGACAAGCTGGTGCCTGGTCTGGTGACGGAAAAGGGTGCCGTGGTGACAGACAGGAAGATGGCCACCAATATACCGGGGCTTTTTGCGGCAGGGGATATTACAGGAACGCCCTACCAGTTTATCAAGGCGGCAGGGGAAGGTAATGTGGCAGCATTGTCTGCGGTGAAGTATCTGCAGTGAGAGCGAGGGGCTGCAGGGAGCCAGGGGTGAAAGCATGGAAGGGCAAAAGAAATTTGCATGGTTAAGGAGCCACCGGCTGGGAGCGCTTTTGGGGTTGCTGCTGGCAGGGGGCGTGATTCTTTATGGCTTCTGTCTTTTCCTTAGCTACAGAGCAGCTGACATTTTCAATATTGTGGTGGGCTTTTTCCCGGCACTGTGACGGTGGGGCGGCTTACGGCCACGCCTTTGGGCAGGGTGGAGTTTGAGAAACTGGTCTGGGTCAGCCCCGAGGGAGTGCTGCTGGCGGATATTCCCCGGGGGGAATTCCAGGTGAAGCCCCTGGATGTCATTACCCAGCATGTGGGCAGCCGCAGCGTCACCCATCTGAAGGTGGAAGGAGCCTATCTGCATTTGATTTTTGATGAGAATATGCAGCTCACAGGCTTCCGTCCCCCGGACAAGGCCCCGGAGGAAAAGAAGAAAAGGGAGCCGGGGCTGGGTATCGTGGGGCTGAAGAGCGAGCGTCCCTTTAAGTGCCTGGTGGAGTTCAAGGGAGGCACCATTGAGGCAGAGGCCCCGGGGAACAAAAAGACTTCCCCCAGGCGTCACTTCACCATCGGCCATGCCGACCTGCGGGCGGAGGTGGACACCCGGGGAAAGACCCAGCTGAACCTGACGGCGGGGCAGTTTACCGGCACCGTGGATGCGGGGGCCTTTTACCTTACGGGGAATCTGGATTTTGCCCCGGAGGTGCCTGCCTACGATTTGTACATGAAGCTCAGGGAGTGCAATTTTAATTCCCTGGATGTGGGCATGAAGCTGGATGATTTGGCCAGCGTGGAGGGCAGGCTTACAGGGGAGCTGCCCCGGCCCATCTTTGACGGCACCCTGACCTTTGCTGAGCTGCATATCCCTGCCCTGGAGTTTACCGAGGTGACGGGGGAATGCCACTATGAGGCGGGGCGCTTCACCGCCCGGCAGGTGGGGGCCAAAATCTTTGGCGGCACCGTGGAGGCCAAGGGCTATTTTGATTTGGAGGAAAAGGCCTGGGGCATGGAGCTCCACGGGGAGGGGCTGAAAGGAGGGGCCGCTGCCCACAGTAATTCCCTGAAATGCCGGGTGGAGCTGAACCTTACCATGGCGGAAAACAAGGCAAGAAAGCTGAGACACCTGGCGGGGGATTTTCACTCCGGCCCCGGCAGTTATCGCATGGTGCCTTTTAGCGGCATTTCCGGCGGACAAGACCATTACCTTTAGGGATGTGGTCATCTCCATGGCGGCAGGGGACATTGTCACCGATGCCTTTTCCATAGAGAAGGGCAAGCTCACCCTTGGCCCCATCTATCTTCAGGAGGGAGAGGAAAGGCTGCGGGTGCGGTGAGCTGCAAGTAAATTGCTTTGGGATAAGGGCAGGGGCGGCGGCTCCTGCCCTTATTTTGCCCAAAGGTATTGCAAATGATAATTGATTGCATTATAATAACAAAAGAGAATGAATCTCAATTATCTGGCCGCAAGGCTGCGCTATAGGTGGTGATGTGTTGGGTAAAGAGGCGTTTGAACATTTGCTGGGCTTTCATGGGGCGCCTATGCTGATGGGGCTGCGTCCCGCCTGCCTGCTTTCCTTCCAGAAGAGCAAGTTTGAGGACTTTGAGGGGCTGCTGACCTCCTATCTGCCCTGCTTCAGCTGCAAGGGGATTTCCGTCTTCCGGCTGTCGGAGGGGGAGGAATATGTGCTGCTGCTCTTTTACAGGGCCACGGCGCTGGACAAGGTGCTGAGGCAGCCGGAGGTTCAGGGGCTTTTGCTGGAGATGGGGTATAAGGAGGGGGAATCGCTAAGGGAAATGCTGGAGTATCTTCATGCCCGCATGGAGATGAAGAAGTCCTTTCCCCATGAGGTAGGGCTGTTTTTGGGGTATCCCCCGGCAGATGTGAGAGGATTCATTGAGCATCGGGGGCAGGATTTTGCCTGTGCGGGGTATTGGAAGGTTTACAACAATGAAGCACAGGCGCGGAAATTGTTTGCGCTGTACTCTGAGTGCAGCCATGAGTTTTGTATGCTGCTTGAAAATGGGGC
>CAJOIN010000343.1 GCA_905234515.1 uncultured Selenomonas sp. | reverse complement strand
GAAAAGAAAAAGATATTGAAATGAAGGGACTGTCGCACGGTCATTACGTGCGACAGCCCCTTTTTTCATCAGCGAGTATTTTTCCCCAGGCACCACGTTCGGCAGTATCTCCCTGTCCGGCAAATGGTCAAATAATCACCATTTGCCGTGATTTTTTCTGTATACATGCAAAAGACTATTGCATTTGGCAAAAAATGTGCTATTATAATAGCCATGTGAAAGTTTTCTCTTTCACAAAGTCAAAAGTGATTTTTTTCACGTTATCTTTTATGGTGATGTGGCAGGTATGATGGGCAGTGTATAGGGCAGGGCGAGCTCTTGCCTGCAGGTTTAGGAGGGCATAGTCATGGCGGAAAGAAAGCATGTGGTAATTGTCGGTGCCGGTTTTGGCGGCATCAAGCTGGCTAAGGACCTGGCGGATAAGGACGTGGATGTCACTATCATTGACAGGCATAACTTCCATCTGTTCCAGCCTTTGCTGTATCAGTTGTCTACGGCCGTGCTGTCCTGCGATGAGATTGCCTATCCTATCCGCAATTTCTTCCGCAATAACAGCAACGTGGAGTTCTTTATGGCCAAGGTTACAGGCGTTGACCAGCAGCGCAAGGTGGTGCTGACGAACCACGGCGAGATGCCCTATGACTATCTGGTGCTGGCAGCCGGGGCCACCACGAATTTCTTCGGCATGACAGAGGTGGAGAAGCATTCCTTCGGTATGAAGACTGTGCAGGAGGCCCTGCATATCCGCAACCATGTGCTGCATATGTTCGAGCGTGCGAATAAAATCCAGGATGACCCGGAGACCCGCAAGCGCATGCTGACCTTTGTCTCTGTGGGCGGCGGCCCCACGGGCATCGAGGAGTGCGGTGCCCTGATGGAGCTGGTGGAGCTGCAGAAAAAGGAATTCCATAACCTGGACTTCTCGGAGGTCACGGTTATGCTGCTGGAGGGCACGGACAGGGTGCTGCCCATGATGCCGGAGAACATGCAGCAGGAGACCGTGCGGGTGCTGAGAAAGAAGGGCGTGGATGTGCGCCTGGGTGCCCAGGTGGTGGATTACGATGGCCGGACGCTGAAGCTGAAGGACGGTACGGAAATCCAGACGGAGACCGTTATCTGGTCGGCAGGGGTCAAGGCGGTGCCCTTTATCGCCAACTGCGGCAGCGAGGTTGACCGGGCGGGCCGCATTATCGTGGAGGCTACCTGCCTGGTGCCGGGCAGCGACTGCGTTTTCGCCATCGGTGACTGCGCGAACTATACCCACGGCACGGAGCGTCCCCTGCCCACCATTGCGCCGGTGGCCTATCAGGAGGCGGATGTGGTGGCGGAGAACATCCTGAAGCTTGTGGGGGGTGCCAGCCGCGAGCAGCTTGGCGTGCTGCACTACAAGGATCTGGGCACCATGGCCACCATTGGCCGGGGCGATGCGGTGATGTCCTGGAAAGGTCATACAGCCAGCGGCTTCTTCGCCTGGTCAGCCTGGCTCTTTGTGCACCTTATCCGCCTGGCCGGCCCCTATACGAACTTCACCGTGGCTGTCAAGTGGTTCTGGAACTGGATTGCCGGTATTCGCCTGGGCCGCGTCATTACGAATATCACCCTGGACCCTGCCAAGTGATGTTGCTATTTCCTTGTTTTAGTCCCGGCCGTGGCCGGGACTTTTCTTTATGAAAATTATCTGAAATTGATTGACAATATATATATATTATAGTAGAATAAGCATATAGAAAGAGGCGCGCAGGAGTCGCGAGCCTGTGCGGAGAAGCTGTTATGCGCCTCCTCCTAAGGGACAATAGTGAGCGGATCGCTCCGGATTGTCATATGCATGTTCTTGTCGATGGCTCAGAGGTGGCCGCTGCCCGCTGGCGTACATGGGCTTGTCCCGTGTCTCGGGTGGCACGATGTTGCGTATGGCGATGCGACGACCTTGGTACTGCAGGAGGAGTCACAGAGCGGTGGAGATGCCTCTTCAGATTATAGTCAGAAGCCCTGGGCTGTGGAATGCCTGGGGCTTTTCCGCGTTCTCCGGGGGCAATTTCTGGGAAACGGTGCAGTGTAGAGGTATGAGATAAGTGAAGCGAAGGACATTTATTTTAGGAGGTATCGGCGCATTGGGCATGCTGTCCGGCGGCGCGGCGCTGTTTATAAACCGGCCGGAGTTTGGCCGCTCTCCCAGGGGGGCGCGGCTGGCCCGCATGGAGGCTTCGCCCCATTATGTGAACGGCCAGTTCCAGAATCTGGTGCCGGTACAGGTCATGAATGAGAAAAGCGGCGAGAATCGCCTGGTGGCCACGGCAAAATTCCTTTTCGGGGACAAGTCTGCCCTTTCCCCTGCGGAGCCCATGCTCAGCAGCAGGACGGATTTGCGGCAGCTTGCTCCTGCCCGTGATGCGGTAGTCTGGATGGGTCATTCCACCTTTTTCCTGCAACTGGGAGGCAGGAAGATACTTATTGACCCTGTGTTTTCTCCATATGCGTCACCCCTGTTTTTCATCAATAAGGCTTTTCCCGGCAGCAATGTCTACACTGCGGATGATATGCCGGAGCTTGATGTGCTGGCCATTTCCCATGACCACTGGGATCATCTGGACTATCCCACGGTCATGGCCTTGAAGCCGAAGGTGAAGCACATTGTCTGTCCCCTGGGGGTGGGGGAGTATTTTGAGCAGTGGGGCTTTGATACCCGGCTCATCTCGGAGGAGGACTGGGACAGTGAGGTGAAGCTGGCGGAGGATTTTTCCATCCATATCCTGCCTTCGCAGCACTTTTCCGGGCGTTTCCTCACTCCCAATCCTACCCTCTGGTGCGGCTTTGCCTTTGTTACGCCCGTTCGCAAGGTTTACTATAGCGGCGACGGGGGCTATGGGGAGCATTTCGAGGCCATTGGCGGGAAGTTCGGCGGCTTTGACCTGATGCTGGGGGAAAATGGCCAGTATAACATGGCCTGGCATGCCATCCACATGCTGCCGGAGGAAACTTCCAGGGCGGCGGCGGATGTGGGGGCGAAGCTGCTCCTGCCTGCCCACAGCGGCAAGTTTGCCCTCGCCCGTCACCCCTGGCAGGAGCCCTATAGGGAGCTTTTG
>CAJOIN010000342.1 GCA_905234515.1 uncultured Selenomonas sp. | reverse complement strand
TTCCCCGAACTCGTCCATGGCAGGGAAAACAGCCTCCCCCGGTGCCCTGTCGATCAGATAGCACTGGTGAAAGGAAATGTCCGCCCCGGTCTGGGTGGTGGAATAGACCTCCACCTTGCCGGAGACAATGCGCCAGAAGCCAGTATCATCAATGAGGAGGAAACGCTCGCCAGCAAATAGTTTCTTAGATTCCATAGGCTACTCCATCTGCTCCATCTCTTCGTTTTCTCTTTCTTCGATAAGACGGCTGTAGGGGCCGTCCTGCTCTATCATCTGGCGGTGGGTGCCCCGCTCCACAATCTTGCCCTGGGACAGCACGATGATTTCGTCGCAATCCCTGATGGTGGAAAGCCTGTGGGCCACAATCAGGCAAGTGCAGCCACGATGGCGGATATTATCCAGCACCTGCTTTTCCGTAATGGGGTCCAGGGCGGAGGTGGCTTCGTCCAGCACCAGGATGGAGGGATTCACCGCCAGGGCCCTGGCGATTTCCAGCCTTTGGCGCAGGCCCCCGGAGAAGTTCACGCCACCCTCCTGGATATTGGCCTCATAGCCGCCGTTGAGCTTCAGGATATCCTCGTGTATGCAGGCATCCTTGGCCGCCTCCACAATATCGCTGCGGCGGGCGGTCTTGTCGAAAAGAGCGATGTTCTCAGCCACGGTACCGGAGATAAGGAAGATATCCTGATCTACGGCAGCCAGGGAGGCCACCACCACCTTGCGGGGAAGCTGCCTGCGGGGGCTGCCGTCAAAGAGCACCTGGCCCTCCCATTCCTCATAGAGCCCTGTGACAATCTTGGCAAGAGTGCTCTTGCCGCTGCCGGAGGCTCCCACCACAGCCACCCATTGTCCCGGGCGGGCGTGGAGGTCGAAATGCTCCAGCAGGGGAGCTTCCAAAGGACTGTAGCCGAAGCTCACATCCTTCAGTTCCAAATCACCGGAGAGCCTGTCCAGCGGCACCTCTTTCTGCCCCTGCCCCTCAGGGAAGTTCAGGCTGTCCACCTCGTAGCAGCGCACATCGTTGAGGCGCTGCATCTGCATTTCCGTAGTCTGCAGGGTGGAGCCCAACCCCACCAGGGCATTCACGGGCGCCTGGAAGCTGCCCATGAGGCTCTGGAATGCCATGAACATACCTGCAGTCATAGCTCCTTCCATGATGGAGAAGCCGCCGATGGTCATGATGAGGGCGCCATTGACCCCTGCCAGCAAAGTGGGCAGAAGCTTCACGGACATGGCCCAGAGAGCCGTTTCCTGTGAGGCCATGAGCACCTTAGTCTGATACCCTGACCACTTGGTGAAGAAATCCGCCTCGTCACCGCTGGCCTTGATGGTCTCTATCATGCGCAGGCCGTTCATGGCCACACCGTAAGCCTTGCCTGCATCCTGCTGGATGCGCATATTCAGGTCCGTCAGGTGACGCCGCATGGCAAAGAACAGGGCAATCTCCACGGAGCTGAAGGCCACCCCGATAAGGGTCAAGGCCACGTTGTATTGAAGCAATAAGAGCAAGTAAAAGACAGCCACAAAGAAATCCAGCACCGCCGTGGCCGCAGGGCCCGACAGCACCCCGGCAATGGACTGGTTGAAGCCCACGCGGCCTGCCACCTCAGCGGCATAGCGCTGATGGAAGAACTGCATGGGCAGCTTCAGCAGGTGCCAGAAGTAGCTGGAGGAATCTGCCAAAGTCAGCTTCCGCTGCCACTGGGTCAGCACTACCGCCCGCATGATGCCTGACAGCACAAAAGACACTGTCATGGCCAGGCAGAAATTGGTCATCCAGTCAGGATGCTTGCGGGTCAAAATATCGTCCAGGAAAATCTGGCTCATGACCGGCCCCGCCAGGCCGGGAATAATGGCGCATAATTCCAGTATGAGTATGAAGGTCATGGCCCAGCGGTCCTGCAGGAGCTTTTTCGCCATGTCCTTGAAGACATTGTAGCGGGCCCCGGCCTTTTGGAACTCCGGCCCCGGCAGTACCTGCAGGGCCACCCCCGTGTAAGAGGTACGGAATTCCTCCCAGGGCACGGTGCGCCGCCCCATGGCAGGGTCGTTGAGGTAGGCGCGGCCCTCATCAATGCCCTCCAGCACCACGAAGTGGTTGAATTCCCAATGTATGATCAGGGGAAAGACATCATCTTCCTCCTCAGCCAGCTCCTGCAGATCAGCCGCCGTCCAGCGGTAGCCGTCTGCCTCGCAGCCCCTGTTCCGGGCGGCCCGGATGACGCAGCTGGCCTTGGAACCGTCGCGGTTCACGCCGCACTCAGCCCTAAGCTTCTCCAGAGGCACCCAGAGGCCCAGGTGAGCCAGCACCATGCCCAGGGCTGCCGCCCCGCATTCTGTGGCTTCCATCTGCAGCACCGTGGGCACCTTCACCCGCTTCTTGCTGGAGCCGAAGGTGTTTTTCAGTTTTCCCAGCCAATCCATGACCTCACCTGCCCCTCAGCCACTGGCTCAGCTTGTAGAAAAC
>CAJOIN010000341.1:3220-4010 GCA_905234515.1 uncultured Selenomonas sp. | reverse complement strand
TGCCCTTGACGGTTCCACGTAAGGAGACCTATGTAAAGGAAACTTATGTAAGTACGGTCATCGAATTATGGGATGATTTTCAGGAGGAAGAGTGATGGAGAAGAATATTGATTATTATATGTCGCTGCCCTATCAGGAAGTAATAGTTGCTGCCAAAGAAGGGGGCTATGTTGGGTATATTGCTGAATTAAGGGGCTGTATTACCCAGGCTGAGACGAAAGAGGAAATACTTACTATGCTTGAGGAAGCAAAACAGGAGTGGCTTCTGGCAGCTTTGGAGGATGGTGTGGACATTCCTGAACCAGCTAATCAGGAGGAGTATAGCGGACGTTTTAATCTTCGTATCCCTAAGAGTATGCACCGCACGTTGGCTATAAATGCCAAGCGTGAGGGTGTGAGTCTTAATCAGTTGGTGACTAGTATTTTGGCAAGTGGTTTGAGAACTTCCTTGACAAGATGATATGAACTAAATTTTTAATTTATGGTTGGCTAGTAAATGTTTCTTAATCTGCACCTCCCGTGTATCATCGGTTTTGTGCAGGAGAATATTGAGGAAGAGTACAATTATAACTTGAAGGTTATCGAGGAGTAAAAGGGAGTGGCCACTAAGGAAACGGAACTTGTGGAGAATATCCGTATCACCTCCACTCATCACACTGGCCTGTTCTTTACCAGCCGGGGCAGGGCCTTCTATCTGAAGGAATATGATATTCTTGAGTCCAGCCGCCAGCCAAGGGCCTTATCAACCTGAAGGTCACGGATAAGACCGGCCCTGTAGTGGGCATCAAGG
>CAJOIN010000341.1:0-3215 GCA_905234515.1 uncultured Selenomonas sp. | reverse complement strand
CACCGCCGGCGGCATTGTCATCCGCATGAATGTGGCTGACATCTCCGTCTACGGCAGAAGCTCCCAGGGAGTGAAGCTCATGTCCACCGGGGAAGAGGATCAGGTAGTGGCTTTGGCTACTGTGGAGCAGAAAAGCGAATAAAGATACATAGGAAAAGGTCTGCCAGGTGAAGGCAGACCTTTTCACATATGCTTAATATTATGCTTGAATGTCCACGCCAGAAGAAAAATCTGTGTTCTGACGGCGGTAAGCATCATTTTCTTTTTGGCGTATTTCGTTCTCTATTTGTGCAAGCTCTTGCTCAAGGGAAGCACGTTGGGCAGGATCACTGGTTGCACCAAGTTTTTGTGATAGTTGTGTCTCTCGTGCTTTCAAACGTGAGATTTCCTCATCCACCTTGTCTGTAGAAGCGACGCAGACATCCTCCGCCTTACCTGGGGCATGAATGCTGTCATCTGTAGAAGTGGTTTCGGGCTTTGGGTATGGAGCACGTTGGGCAGAATAGTAGGACTGCTGGGGAGGGGGAGGTTTTATACCCTGTATACTCATAATCACGACCTTCTTTCATTTTTGCCTCCATATACATAAAACCTCTTACCATATATATCGTTGAATGTTTGAAAAGGTTAAGGATAATCTGGGAAAATATACTGGGTTAAGTTGTCATTATGATAAAAATGATGATTGCTTTGGATGGACAAAAGTGGTGTGTGGGTGAACACTTGCTTTGTTTTTTGCTATAGGGAAATGGGCAAGTGTATTTTTAAAACAAAAAGCACCTGCTAAGTGCAAGTGCTTAAGTGCCATATTAAGAGATTCCCTGGCGGGCGTCGCCTCTCCCGCATCTCTCGGGTTGCCCCTGTCATGCCATCGGCGTGTGGTCGCAACGAAATTTACCACCTCAAGGAATCTCTTGCTCTACTATTAGTATATCAACTCTGTTGGCGCTTGTAAAGAATTTGCTTGTTTCGCAAGTAGCTTTCAAGGCGATTGGTACTGATTCGCCAAGCGGAGATGATAGAATTTTTATATTCTGGTTTGTCTGTAGACGTGTGTAGTCGCAATACAACCTGAACATGTTTCCCATCCATGTCAAAAGACTTTAGAATAAGACCGGTGTTAGCCCTGTCTTTGAGAATGTAATCTGGAGCTGAAATAGCCATCGGCAGGTACTGTTCTATTTCTTCGTACTCGCCGGGGTGATGATCTTCGATATGCTGAATTCTCTCATCCGTGATAACGACCGCATTGGTGGTTATATCCTCTGTGATGCAGCGGTATATGGATTTGTCAAGATTTCCTACAAAATGCACATTGAGCTCCTTGGAGTACTGTAATCAGGCCACGAACTGGTAATACAACCAGGAACAGCACTATGGCCAGGGCGATGGTGGCAAGGCCCACCCGGCTGATGATGACTATGGTCTGCTCGCTGACCTTGGCGTGGCGCTGGAGGTAGTTGCAGGTCATGGAGATGCCCAGCAGGATGTACATGGAGCGGCTGAGGTTGTTCATGTACTCCCAGGCGCCGATGGTCAGCACCAGGATGAAGCCGATGACAATCAGCAGGAGGTAGTCCTTGCCTACGGGCTTTTCCTGGGCGGCGTTTTTCTTGACCTTGGGGTGCAGCTTTTGCTGGAGCTTTTTATATTGCTTAGACATAATTTGACATCCTTTCTCTATTACAAATACCTTAATATTATAACGCCTTTGTTCCAGCTTTGTCGATAGACAAAGAATAATCCCGGTGGGGCGTGGGAGGGGGAGCAGGCATTGTTTTGCCCTAAGACTTGCATTTTTGTCATAATGTGAGAAAATAAACTTTGAAGTAAAAGTAGAATGAGAACACCTCTCTTAAAGGAGGCTTTGTCCATGATAAAACTCTTGGTTACGGATTTGGACGGGACCCTGCTGCCTACTGGCACGGAGGTTTCTCCTGAAAATATCGAGGCGGCCCAAAAGGCTTCGGAAGCCGGGGTGACTGTGACTATTGCCACTGGTCGCATGTATCGGGCGGCCCTGCCTGTGGCGAAGAATCTGGGGGTGGATGTGCCAATTATCACCTATAATGGCGCCTTGATCCGCACCGTGTCTGGCAAGACCCTTTACTCCAGTTTCCTGGCGCCGGAGCTTATGCGTGAGGTGCTGGACTTTGTGGAGGGGCAGGGCTGGTATATCCAGACATACTCCAAGGACCAGCTTTTATATCCCGAGTATTGCGAGCATGCCAAGAAATATGAGGCTTCCCAGCTGGTGCAGGGGGAGGCTGTGGGCTGGCAGGGGCTCAAGGAGCGTACTGAGGAAGTGACCAAGCTCCTTTCTGTCACCGACAGTTCTGAGGAAACGGAACGGCGCATTGGCATCTTGCTGGAGCATTTTGGGGACAGGGTTTCTATTGTCCGCTCCAGCGCTTATTATGCGGAAATCGTGAACAAAGGCGTGTCCAAGGCTTCGGGTATCCAGAAGCTGGCCGAGGTGCTGGGAGTGGATATTTCCGAGACCATGGCCATTGGGGATGCGGAGAATGATATTTCCATGCTGAAGGCGGCAGGCCTGGCTGTGGCCATGGGTAATGCAGTGCCTGCGGTGAAGGAACTCTGTGCCCATGAGACTGGCACTTGCCAGGAGAACGGTTGGGCCCAGGCTGTTTATGAACATGTTTTGAAGGGGAGGTGAGCACCGTGGCTGAAAAGGAATTTTTAGGTGAGGTGCCGGAGCTGGATACATCTTCGACTACCACGGCGGCAGATTTCCGCTTTGTCATTGTCACGGGGATGAGCGGCGGCGGCAAGACCCAGGCCTGCCGCTATCTGGAGGATTTGGGCTACTTTGTCATTGACAACCTGCCTCCTGTCTTTATTCCTAAGTTCGTGGAGCTGGCCAAGCAGTCCGGGGGCCATGTGGGCAAGGTGGTGCTGGTGGTGGACACCCGCAGCCGGGAGTTCTTCGACCAGTTTGTCCACATACTGGATGATATGGACCAGGATGACCTGCCCTATGAGGTGCTCTTCATGGATGCTTCTGATGCCTGCATTATCCGCAGGTACAAGGAGACACGCCGCCGCCATCCCATGGCTCCCTCCTCCCGCATCAGCGAGGGCATTGCCAAGGAGCGCGAGCGGTTGGCGCCAATCCGGGCCAAGGCCACTTACGTCATTGACACCAGTGAGCTGAAAAAGGTGGAGCTCAGGGACAAGGTGCACCGCCTTTTCGG
>CAJOIN010000340.1 GCA_905234515.1 uncultured Selenomonas sp. | reverse complement strand
CTCATTGACAGGATGCCAGCGGTCCGGGCTGGTACAGCCGTACATGACCACCATGGGAACCTTGCAGGCAGCGGCAATATGGCCTCCGCCTGTATCCACAGACACCAGCAGGTCACTGGCCTTTAGGAGGGCCGCCAGCTCCACCAGATTGGTCTTTCCGCAGAAATTCATGACGGGCAGACCGCAGGCCTCAATGACTTCCTCGGCGTATGCCCTGTCCCCGGGGCCTCCGGTAACAAAGAAGGCAGCCCCATACTCCGCCGCCAGGGTCTGCACCACCTGGGCAAAGTACTCCTTGGGCCAGGTCTTCAGGGGAAAGGTTCCCTTGACACAAAGGGCAATGACTTTCCCCGCCTGGGGCAGTTTTGCGAGCAGCTGCCCGGCCTTTGCCTGGGCCTCCGCCGTTATGGCAGCAAAGACAGGCTCCCCCTGGCCCCCTGGCCCGTCAGCCCCCGGACAATGTTCTGGTAGGTGTCCACCTGCAAGGTCTTGTCCAAATCATAGCCGATAGGCACCGTTTTGGTATAAAGCCAGGTCACCCTGCTCTTCTTGGGGCCGAAGACCCTGTCCGGGCCCACCCGCTCCGGTATGCGGGCCAGAAAGGCCAGCAGGGCAGGGCGGAGTTTCCTGTCCAGGGACAGGCTGAGGTCAAAATGACGGCTCTTCAAGTCGCGAACCATGGCCATCATCTGACCCCAGGAATTTTCCTTGGCTTTGTACGCAAAGACGATAACCTCGTCGATAACGGGGTTATTTTCCACCGCTTCCCTCACTGCCGGCTTTACCAGCATGGTGATGCGGGCCTCGGGATAGGCCCTTTTCAGCAGGGCCACCGCCCCGGTGGTAAGCACCACATCCCCCAGGTTCACCAGGGCATTGACCAGGATATTTTTGTACTTATTCATATCGCTCCTGTCCCGTCATATATCCATAAAGCAGCCTAAGCTGCGCCTCAAATATACTGTCTTACCAGTGCCAAAAGGCTTTCCCCTTTATAAAGGATGCCCCTGACGCCGATACCTTCGCCGCACTGCACATCACGGGGACTGTCCCCTACCATCAGGGAGCGGCCCAGGTCAAGGGAATAATCGCGGCAGGCCTGCTCTATAAGCCCGCTTTTAGGCTTGCGGCAGCTGCAAGCCTGGCGGTAGGCCGGCACCGCCGCCTCGGGGTGATGGGGGCAATAGTAAAAAGCGTCAATATGGGCGCCTATGGCGCCCAATTCCTTGTTCATGTAATCATGGAGGGCACGTACTTCTTCTTCGCCGAACATGCCCCGGGCCACACCGCTTTGGTTGGTGATGACAATGGCCAGATAGCCCTTGTCGTTCACATACTTTACGGCTTCTTTGGCCTCCGGCATCCACTGCAGCTTATCTGTTTCATGGAGATAGCCTGTGTCCACATTGAGGGTGCCGTCCCGGTCGAAAAACACCGCCGGGACTTTCCCCTGCATCTCTTTATTTGCCATACTCAAAATAGCCGCCCCGGTCAAGGAAATCACAGTATTCCTTCACGGCTTCCTTCATATCATGGAACCCCTGGTCATAGCCGGCTTCCAGCAGATGGGCAAGGTCCGCCTCCGTGAAGTTCTGGTACTTGCCCTTCAGCACCTCGGGGAACTCACGATACTCGATCTTGCCGGTGCCCAGAGCTGCAATGACGGCCTCTGCCACCTCGTTGTAGGTGTGAGCCTTGCCGGTACCGCAGTTGTAGATGCCGGAAGGTCCCTGGTTCTCCCAGAACCAGAGGTTAACCTTCACCACGTCCTTGACATAGACGAAGTCCCGGCGCTGCTCGCCGTCCTTGTAACCGTCGATGCCCTTGAAGAGACGAGCCACACCGGTCTCCTTGATCTGATGGTAGAGCTGGTAAAAGATAGAGGCCATCTTGCCCTTGTGGTGCTCCTGGGGACCGTAGATATTGAAGTACTTCAGCCCCACAATCTGGCTCTTGGCCTCTGGCATCACCTGGCGCACATAGCGGTCAAAGGCCAGCTTGGAAAATGCGTATGGGTTCAGGGCGTCCTCGCACTCGTCGCCTTCACGGAAGCCATGCTTGCCGCTGCCGTAGGTGGAGGCGGAGGAAGCATAGAGGAAGGGAATGCGATGCTGGAGGCAGAAGTGGAGCACGGATTTGCTGTACTCATAGTTCACCCGCATCATGTAATTCACATCGTACTCCATGGTATCGGAGCAGGCCCCTTCATGGAATATGGCATCAATATCCGTGCCGTCGAAATCGTCCTCCTCAATGGTCTGGAGGAAGTCATCCTTGTGCTGATAGTC
>CAJOIN010000339.1 GCA_905234515.1 uncultured Selenomonas sp. | reverse complement strand
GGATAATCCCCAGGCTGTAGGTTATATCCACTTTTATCTGGGCAGCTATATGGGCGTGCTGCTGTCCGGCATGGATGGTGACTATTACCTGCAGGATGGTAAGGTGAGGCTGCAGGACTTCCACATATATTCACCAATGGTGGATATGGATGTGAATGGCACGGTAGACAGGGCTGGCAGGCTTGACTTGTTGGCAGAGGTCCATGATATTGACATGAAGCGTATCCAGCATAAGCTGCCCTACGAGGTAAGTGGCCACGGTACTTTCAGTGGCAGGATAGGCGGCAGCATATCTGCCCCTGTTTTCCATGGTATGCTGGATGCGCCGCTGGTTGTCTTGAATGGGCAGGAAATCCATCAGGTACATGGTATGGTGGATTATCAGAATCATAGGATTTCCTTGTCTAATTTTGGCTTTAGCCAGGGAGAGTCCGGCTATTGTGGGCTGGAAATAAGCTACGGTACAGATAATCAGACTGTTTCCGGCAATGCGCTGGTGCAGAATTTTGATATTCAGGCCCTGTGCGACATTTTGGACCAGCATAATGACAAGCTGACAGGTCATATCTCTGTGGAGGCCCAGCTGGGAGGAACCTTGCAGGAGCCTGACCTTTGGCTGCAGGGCAGCATTCCTGACGGCCTGGCTGCAGGATATGATGTGCAGGATGTGGCTCTGAAGGGACATCTTAGCCATAAGGTGCTTTTCCTTGATGAACTTTCCGGCAGCCAGGGGGCTGGCAGCTTTGCCGCCCAGGGAACCATCGACTTTAATAACGAGGGGGAGATCGCGACTTATCCTTGGGAATGTTCACGGGATTGTCTGGCATCAAGGCCCAGGTCAGCGGCACTGCTGATGTGGAGGCATCTTTTGGAGGCTACCTGAAAAATCCTTCGGCTGATGTTAGTATCATGGGGCGCGATGGCGGTGTGGAAGGCTCCACCTTTGACACCCTGGAGACAAACCTGCAGGTAAGGAATGGCCTCTGTGATATCAAGAATATGCTGGTCAAAAAGACCGTGGGGGAGAAAACATATCAGGCCAGTGCTAGGGGAATTGTGCCTTCCAGGGCTCTCGAAGTGGATAACCCTGAGGAACTTAATGATTATGAGCAGATAAGGCTGGAAATTTCTCTGGATAATGCGGACCTTTCCCTGTTGCCTGCCCTTTCCAAGCAGGTAGACTGGGCCATGGGCCCAACCCAGGGCAATCTGCTTATAACCGGCACGGCAGCCCATCCCCATTTTGATGGCAATGTACTGCTGACTGATGGGGCAGTGAAGTTGAAGGCCCTTAAATTGCCATTGACAAAAATGTCTGCCAAAATAGTTTTTAATGGCAATCAAATGACAGTTAAGGATTTTTTTGGTACAATGGGCGAGGGAAGCTATGATGGCTCCGGCAGATTGGAGCTGGATGGGCTGACACCACTGCATTATGCCTTTGATTTCAGGGCAAGTGGGCTGGAAGTTCAGAGCAGCTTCTTCACGGGTCCCCTGGATGGAGAAATTCATCTCAGCGAGGGAAAGCTCTTTGACAGGGAGATGCCCAAGCTTTCTGGCCAGCTGGATTTGCATGATTGCACTGTTTCAGTGCCCTCTATACCGGACACTGAGGGTGAGCTGCCGGATATGATTCTGGACTTGCAGCTCAATGTGGGGAAAAAGGTACATTTTTACAGTTCCTATCTTTACGATATGTATCTGAAAGGAGCTGTCCACTTTGGCGGTACAACCCATCATCCCAAGACAAGCGGGCAGGTGGAAGTGGCGCGTGGTGGCACGGTGAGCTATCTCAAGACTCCTTTCAAGATTCGTCAAGGGGTAGCCTACTTTAACCAGGTGGGTTCTTTTCTGCCCAGCATTGATTTTGTGGCAGATACCACAGTGGGGCGCACCAAGATTTACCTTTACTTGCATGGACCCTTAGGGGCCATGGAGACCAGGCTTGACTCAAGTTCCTCCCTGAGCCAGACAGAGATTATGCAGGTACTGACCCTTGGGTCAGATTATGCAGCTGGCAACTCTACCCTGACAGCAGGAGATATGCTGTCCTTGGGATTGCAGATGACGGTGCTTTCTGAGTTGGAAAATGCAGTGAGGAAAGTCATGTTTTTGGACTACTTCAGTGTTCATCGTGGCGGCCCTATGTCCGATTTTGTATCGACCTCTTCTGAGAGCAATGGGCGGGATGATGAGTATAGCATAGAAGTGGGCAAGTATGTTACCAGGAAGCTAATGCTGAAATTCAGCCAGAGCATCGGTGGCAAACATAAGCAGCGCTATGGTGTAGAGTATAATTTTGATGACCGCTTTAGCCTGGTGTTTGAACAGGAAGGCTCGGAATCCATTGTGGGCTTTACCGGACGTATCCAGTTTTAAGTGAAAGGGGGGAGCGGAGCCATGCAATTCAGTGACTATCTAGCTGCAATTTCGTCCATAGAGCTTCTTGCTCCCCAGGAGGAAAAGAAGCTGTGGAAAGACTGCAAGGGAGGCGACCTCAAGGCAAGGTCCAGGCTGATAGAATCATATCAGCCCTTGGTTTGCAAGCAGGTTATGCCCTGGCGAAACCGTCCTGACATAATGGATGCAGTGCAGGAGGGAACAGTGGGGCTAATAGAGGCATTGGAAAGCTACCAGCCGGAAAGGGGAGTGGCTTTCAGTCTTTATGCC
>CAJOIN010000338.1:2685-4103 GCA_905234515.1 uncultured Selenomonas sp. | reverse complement strand
CGGGGCTGCACGGCCCTGCTGGATGCTGTGGGGGGCGCTATCCATCATATTGGCAATATCCATAAATACGCCCGGGATGAGGACAGGCCGGAGAAGACCTTGTTTATCATCACCACCGACGGCATGGAGAATGCCAGCCGCCGCTACACTTATGCCAAGGTGAAGAAGATGGTGGAGCGACAGAAGGAGAAATATGGTTGGGAGTTCTTGTTTTTGGGGGCTAATATGGATGCCATCGAGGCTGCCAGACATATCGGCATTCATGCTGACCGGGCCGTGACCTACCAAAATGATGAAGCGGGGACGGCGTTGAATTACGAGGTTATGGAGGAAGCAATACACCATGTGCGGAGCTGTGCAGCACCCCTAAGTGCGGCCTGGAAGAGCAGGATTGATGAGGATGTACAGCGGCGAGGGAGAAGATAAAAGAGAATTAAGGCGGTAGCTGTCCGGAGGTGGATGGCTGCCGCCTTTTGGTCAATGGTGATAGATTGGATAAGAAAATCTAGTCATATAGTGTGTGCTACGTTTAATTCCTTCATTAAAGCCTTTTGTAGGATTTTGGAGACGTTAACTTTTTTAGCCACGGCGCGGCTGTTGAGCCATTGCGGTATGGAGACTGTTCTTTTTACGGATTTATTGAAATGCTGGGCGGCGTAGGCTTCCACATCGACTGAGACCAGGTTCACAAAACGAGGCATAGCCTTGTCCTCGTCGTCTTCATCTTCACAAAATGGATCAACCTTATCTAGTGGAGTGGGGGCAGGGAGTTTATTTCCGTCCAATTTTTCTGTGAACAGGTAGCCTGCCAAACAGTCTACGGCCATCTCCATGGCTTCCTGCATATCATCGCCACAGGTAGACAGATGGTTGAGGTCGGGGAAAATCACAGAACACTTGCCAGATTCCTCGGTATAGAAAATTGCAGGATAAATGCTAAGCATAGAATATCAATCCTTTCTCATGCAAGACCAGCTTGTCGCAAGATAGACTTCACAGTCCTGGTTGATAGGTCTTTGGGTTTGGAGTGAAAGGGAATTGTGACCTTGCCTGGCTTCGTTGGGTGTTTGTAATGATGGTGGGAGCTTTCGATGCTGTCTAGGTACCAGCCGTCCTGCCTTATTTTTTTCTCCATCTCTTTTGGCGTCATTTGAGTTCACTCCTTATATAGATATGGTAGCACTAAGTATGTAATGTTTCAATGCGTAAAGTAGAAATAAGTATCAGCAGCATGGGGGGATGAGGGATATATCATAGTTTCCTTTCTTTTTTGGAGTTTTGGCTGATTCTGCTTGGACGTAATCGTTTATACCAAAATCTTGCTTGCTTTCTCACGATTTTGATTGACTTTGCTTATGTTTAGCTATATTATATTAATACAAAAATAGAAAAGGGGGGACGCACATGCTCACGGAAGA
>CAJOIN010000338.1:0-2671 GCA_905234515.1 uncultured Selenomonas sp. | reverse complement strand
ACGAAACTCCTGCATACCTCAGAATCCACCGTGAGGCGCGACCTCACAAGCCTGCATAAAAGCGGCAGGCTGTACAAGGTCTATGGCGGTGCGACGGCCATAGACAACCGCTATTCTTCTTCGGAGGAAGACATGCGGACCAAGAGTTCCCTTTTTACCGAGGAGAAAATCAGCATCGCCAGGCGGGCGGCAGCCCTTGTGAAGCGTCGTGATTTTGTTTATCTGGACGCCGGCTCCACCACCTTGCAGATGATAGATTTCCTTACGGAAAAGGGAGCAACCTACGTGACCAATGGTTTGCCCCATGCCTCACGCCTTTCGGCCAGAGGTTTCAAGGTTTTCATCATTGGCGGGGCCCTAAAGGCCACTACTGAAGCAGTGGTGGGCAGCGGCGCCATCAGGAGCCTGGGTTCCTATAATTTTACCAAGGGCTTCTTTGGCACCAACGGCATCAGCACCCAGTCAGGCTTTTCCACGCCGGATGCAGACGAGGGTGAGGTCAAGGGCGAGGCCATGAAACGCTGCAAGAATGCTTTTGTGCTGGCTGACCGGTCCAAGTTTAACCGGGTGGCGCCCATTACCTTCGGCAGCATTTCCAGCGCTTCCATCATTACGGGGGTTCTGGAAGACAAGAAGTATCGGGATTTTACCAATGTACTGGAAGATGGGGAGTAACCATCTTCAAGGAGGAAGAATAATGATTTACACAGTTACCTTCAATCCTGCGCTGGACTACATTGTACGTCTGGACTCCTTTGCGGCTGGCGTTATCAACCGCGTGAACTACGAGCAGGTTTTGGGCGGCGGCAAGGGCATCAACGTGTCCATCGTGCTGGGCAACATGGGCATCAAGTCCACGGCCCTGGGCTTCCTGGCCGGCTTCACCGGCGAGGAAATCAAGCGTCAGCTGGAGGGCTTCGGCGTAGCTCACGACTTCGTGCAGCTTGATAACGGCTTCTCCCGCATCAACGTGAAGGTCAAGGCCGACAAGGAAACGGAAATCAACGGTCAGGGCCCCAAGATCAGCGAAGCTGCCCAGGCAGAGCTTTTCGCGAAGCTGGACAAGCTGGTGGAAGGTGACACCCTGGTGCTGGCTGGTTCCATTCCCAACACCCTGCCTGATGACATCTATGAGCGCATCATGGAGCGTCTGGACGGCAAGGGCATCCGCGTGGTGGTGGATGCCGAGAAGGGCCTGCTGCTGAAGGTCCTTAAGTATCATCCCTTCCTTATCAAGCCCAACAACCATGAGCTGGGCGATATGTTCGGCGTGAAGCTCACCACTGACGAGGAAATTGTCACTTACGCCAAGAAGCTGCAGGAGCAGGGCGCCCGCAACGTGCTCATCTCCATGGCTGGCGACGGCGCAATCCTGCTGACTGAGGATGGCCGCCATTTCAAGAGCCCGGCTCCCAAGGGCAAGCTGGTGAATTCCGTGGGCGCTGGCGATTCCATGGTGGCTGGCTTCCTGACCGGCTGCCACGAGAAGCCTGAGGAGATGGAGCATGCCTTCTACATGGGCGTTGCCACAGGTTCCGCTTCCGCCTTCAGTGAGAACCTCGCTACCCGCGAGGAAGCAGAGGCCCTTTACAAGAGCATCCGCGCTTAATTAGAGTATCCCATTAGTATTTATACATATCTTTATGAGAAAAGGAGAGATATCATGCGTATCACTGACCTGCTCAAGAGCGAGTCTATACTCCTCGGAGCACAGCCGGCTGATAAGAATGCAGCCATCAAGCAGCTCACCGACCTGATGGAAAAGGGCGGCAACCTCACCGACAAGGAGCAGTACATGAAAGATGTGCTGGCTCGCGAGGCTTCTGGCACCACCGGGGGATGGCATTGCCACTCCTCATGCCAAGAGTGCCGGCGTCAGGGTTGCCGGCCTGGCTGCTATGACCGTGCCTGCTGGCATGGACTTCGAGTCCATGGACGGTCTGCCCTCCCGCCTGTTCTTCCAGATTGCCGCTCCGGATTCTGCCAATGATGAGCATATGGCTATCCTGTCCAAGCTGGCAACCATGATCATGGACCCGGACTTCAAGGAGGCCCTCATTGCAGCATCCTCCAAGGACGAGTTCCTGAAGCTCATCGACGACAAGGAAGACGGCAAGTTCGTAGCTCCTGCAGCTGCTGAGGCTGAGGAAGCCGCTCCTGCAGCTGACCACATCCAGGTGCTGGCTGTAACTGCCTGCCCCACCGGCATTGCCCATACCTTTATGGCTGCCGAGTCCCTGGAGCAGCATGCCAAGAAGCGCGGCATCTCCATTAAGGTAGAGACCAACGGCTCCGGCGGCGCCAAGAATGTCCTCACCGCCGAGGAAATCGCCGCTGCCGATGCCATCATCGTGGCTGCTGACAAGAACGTGGCTATGGCCCGCTTTGACGGCAAGCGCACCATCATCACCAAGGTGGCAGACGGCATCAACAAGGCCGACGAGCTCTTGGACAAGGCTATGAGCGGCAAGGCTCCTGTCTATCATGCCACCGGCAGCGACGAGGCTGAGGGTGCCGCTGATACTGCAGGCGAGAGCCTTGGCCGTCAGGCATACAAGCATCTGATGAACGGCGTCAGCCACATGCTCCCCTTCGTGGTGGGCGGCGGTGTGCTTATCGCCCTGGCCTTCCTGTTTGATGCTCCGGAGCCTGCCGCTTCCTTCGGCAGCAA
>CAJOIN010000337.1:1996-3257 GCA_905234515.1 uncultured Selenomonas sp. | reverse complement strand
CAATTATGTAAAGTATTCTCCATAAAGAGGTATTTTCCTGCCGCTTCACCCATACCCCTTCCTCCTTCCTTCCTGTTTAACCGCCTGTACTTCTACAACCATGTCTCTCACTCCTGCCAGGGCAAAAAAATTGGCGCAAGGCCGTAGCCCTGCGCCAATGCCTGCTCTATGCGGATTTCCGTGCTGTCCCGAAAGGCCACGCCGATTCAGATTTTGCCTTTCATAATATGCTTCCCCGCCAGATACCCGAAGGTATAGGCCCTGCCGTGGCTGTTGCCCATGATGGTCATGCAGTAGTCATTGGCATAGAAGCTGCCGGAGTTGTTGCCGGCGGCGTAGAGGCCGGGGATAACATGCTTTTCCTTGTCCAGCACCTGCATGTTTTCGTTGATCCTGAGACCCCCTAATGTCACCAGCAAGGCTATGGAGATATGGGCGGCGTAGAAGGGAGGCTTCTCGATGGTGGTGAGACATTCCTTCCGTTTGTAGAAATCATCGTCGAAGCCCTTCCTGGCCATTTCGTTGTAGCGGTCGATTTCGGCCTTGACCTTCTCATAGGGCAGGTTCATCTGCCTGGCCAGATCCTGGATGGTGTCCGCAGACTTTACCACTCCGTCCTCTATCAGCTTCTGCAGCCGCTTGGGGTCGTGGTAGACGCTCTTCAGGGACTTGCAGGCGGTCTGGTGCATGGCAGGGGCTTCCTCCGGCCATTTGGCATCCCAGATATTCCATTTGGTATAGCCCGGCTCCTGCCGCACCCCGTTGGCGATAAAGGGATAGGGCAGATCCTCATTGGCAAATCTTTCCCCGTACTCATTGAGGGAGAGCCAGGGCTGCCGCATCACAGAGTCCGCCAGCCCTGGGGCATTCACCATGCCGAAGTCGAAGTACATGGGGGCGTGGGGGCCTTCGTCCATGGCCGCTCCTACCCACATGCCCATCTTCTGGCCGTCTCCCGTATTGGCTTTGCTGGGGTAGAGATTGATCTTCACCGTATCGGCGCTGGGGATGTAGTAGTGGAGCATATCCCTGTCATGCCCATAGTCCCCGGCGCAGAGGACGATGCCCTTCTCCCCTACGAATTTATAATACTTGCCCTCTTTATCCTTGGCAATGACCGCCGTCACCCGGCCCTTGCCCTCATCCTCCCGCACCAGTTGCACACCGGGGAGATTGAAGCGCAGATCCACGCCCTTTTCCTGGGCGGTGGCAAGGAGGGTGTAGGCCATGGCGATGACGGGCTTGCCGCCGATCATGCCCT
>CAJOIN010000337.1:0-1925 GCA_905234515.1 uncultured Selenomonas sp. | reverse complement strand
CCCCTTCCGCCACCATCTCATCATGGGTCCAGATGTGCTGCACCTTGCAGCCCTTGGCCAGGGCCATGTCCAGCAGCCAGTCATTCACATGGCCGCTGTGCTTCACCCACTGCATGACCACTTTCTGATTGGGCTTGTAGGCACCGAAGCGCATGATTTCCCTGGTGACATCCACCGGGTCCAAATGGTTGCCTACCTGCTGCTGCACCCTGGAGTTCACCGCCGCATAGTCATAGCCCCGGAAGTTCACCGTATTGGTCTTTTCCAGTACAATGACTTTTGCCCCTTCTTCGGCGGCAGAGATGGCGGCGCACATGCCGCTCATGCCTGCCCCCACCACTATCACATCCGCAGTTTCCGTAGCCGCAATTTCCCGGTCAGAAATGGGCTTGGGAGGTTTCATAAAATCGGGCTGGGGATCGGGACGGATGATATTGCCCTCCTCATCGGACTCATGCTTGCGCCCCTGGCCGCAGCCGGCCAGGAGGGGCGCTGCCATCACTCCTGCCAGGGCCGCAGCTCCGCCTTTGAGAAAACTGCGGCGGCTCAGGTCAATGCCTTTCATAATGCTCCCTCCCCTGCACGCGGATCAGGCACCTTCTGCCATTCTGCTGGCAACTGATGCAGGAACTCGAAATCGTGGCAATTCTGGCAGGCTGCCTTGGACTCCATGTGCATCTTGTGGCAGTCGGAGCAGGTGAGATCCCCCAGATGGGAATTGTGGGGATTTACTCCGTCACCCTTGTCCGTTTTGGCAATCAGCTCATCCATATTGTCATGGCACTTCGTACACATCTGATTGTCGAAGTGGCGCTTCCCCGGCGGATCGTCAAAGTCATCGGTGACATACCAGACGGTTTCATGGATCTTGTCCTCGATGCCGTTGGTGTGGCAGTCTATGCAGTCCACCTTCGCTTCCTTGTGCCTGTGGGAAAGCAGCTCCCCGCTGTTATAGCCAACCACATAAGGGTCCATCACATGGCAGGGCGAGCAGGCCAGCTTGGGGAATCTCTCCGCCTGGGTCATGGCCACATTCCCCAGGATGGCCAGCACGACCAGCACCGCCACGGACAGCAGGGGATGCTTGCCGGCCCAGCCCAGGACAGCCCTGGCCATAGCCATCAATCCTTTCATCGTCAATCCCTCCTGACTTTGTTGAAATAGAAAGGTAAAGCCACTATTCTATATTTCTATGGGGAAAAGCATTCTCCTGCGTTTGAGGTAATTTTTTTAACAAAATGACGCAGAGCCATAGCCCTACGCCTGTATCGCCGCGCCCCTCTCAGCGGGTGTGTTTTTTCAGTTGTTCCGCAAAGAACTCTGCCACTTTGCGGCAGGCACCCTTTTTGTCCCGATTAAAACCATGATCTTCCCCCGGTACAAGCTCCAGCCGGCCCTGGAAGTAAATGCGATGATAACGCTCGCTGTAGGTGTAGGGGACAATCACATCCCCTGTGCCGTGGAGCATGAAGGCCGGGCCTTGGTACTGGGAAGCTGTCTCGTAGATAGGCAGGGTCTGGGCCGTCAGCACATAATTCCTGCCCAGGCTCAGGCCCTTCTTGATGGGGATAGTCTCCGGCACGTTAGCCGAATCATAGTGTGCTCCCTGGCAGTCTCCCCGGATGGCATCCTCCCTGAGCACGGCGGCAGGAGCCATCAGCGCCAGGCTTCTGACCTTTTCCGTTCCCAGAATCCCCGCAGTCATGCTGGCCACCACTCCCCCCTGGGAATGGCCTGCCAGGGAAATGGAAGTGACATGGGGCAGCTTCCCGGCGTATGCGTAAACTTTTTTGGCGTCCTCGATCTCATTGACCACCGTCATGTCCTGAAAACGGCCCTCGCTCTTTCCGTGACCATTGAAATCGAAACGCAGGGAAGCTATGCCTTCCTGCTCCAAATCATCTGCCAGAGTGGTCATCAGCTCC
>CAJOIN010000336.1 GCA_905234515.1 uncultured Selenomonas sp. | reverse complement strand
AAACTGAAGGCCAGCGGGGTGGAGGTGTATTTTGAAAAAGAGGGGATTTGGACGCTGGATTCCGCCGGCGAACTCCTCATCACGGTGCTCTCGTCAATTTCGCAGGAAGAAGCCCGGAGTATATCGGAGAACACCACATGGGGACAACGGAAACGCTTCGCCGATGGCAAGGTCAGCGTACCCTTTAAACGATTCCTTGGCTACGACAGGGGCGAGGACGGCAATCTGGTCATCAACCCGGAGCAGGCCAAGACCGTGAAGCTTATCTACAAGCTATTTCTTACTGGGCTG
Source organism: uncultured Selenomonas sp. (assembly GCA_905234515.1). Taxonomy (GTDB): domain Bacteria; phylum Bacillota; class Negativicutes; order Selenomonadales; family Selenomonadaceae; genus Selenomonas_B. Next base: position 2,466 of record CAJOIN010000336.1, on the reverse strand, counting down.
TCTTATAAGGCAATCTGCAGGGAACTCATGGCAAAGGGGATAAAATCACCAGCTGGCAAGGATAAATGGAATCCCGGTACTGTGCAAAGCATCCTTACCAATGAGAAGATGAAGGGCGATGCCCTGCTGCAAAAGCAGTTCACCGTAGACTTCCTTACCAAGAAACACAAGAAGAACGAGGGGGAAATCCCACAGTACTATGTGACGGGCAATCATGAAGCCATTATCCCTCCGGCTACATTTGACCTTGTACAGGCAGAGATTGAGCGGCGCAGGCATGGTAAGAGATACAGCGGTGTGACCGTTTTCTCCAACCGCATCAAGTGCGGAGAGTGCGGTCACTGGTATGGTTCAAAGGTCTGGCACAGCACAGACCAGTACAGGCGGGTGGTCTATCAATGTAACAACAAGTTCGAGGGAGCGAAGAAATGCGATACGCCCCATCTGGTGGAAGAAGAAATCAAGGCGGCCTTCATCAAGGCGGTGAACAAACTGCTGAAGGGCAAAAATGACCTGTTGGAGAATATGTGCAGGAGCAGATATGCAACACGGCAGAACTGGAAGATGAGAGCAAGCGGCTCATGCGAGAAATGCAGGTGCTCTCGGACATGGTGCAGAACTGCATCAATGAAAATGCCCGCATTGCTCAAGACCAGACGGACTACCAGAAACGCTACGATGAGCTGGTCAGCCGCTACGATGTCACCAAGGCCAAGTACGATACGGCAGAACAGGGCATCAAGAAAAGGCAGGCTAAGGCTGAGCGGCTGGAGGCCTTTGCCAAGGCAATCAAGGACGGCACAGAAATTCATATAGACTGACAGTTGGCACGGGGCAAAGGCTCGTGCCAATTTTCTTGTTTTATGGTAGAATTATGATAGGTTTATACGGCAGGAGGTGTTGGCGTGAAGAAGGTACGGATAACTGTTGTGCGTAAGGCTTGCTATCCGGATTTGATGGAAAAGTATGAAAATCCCATCGAGCATGCCTGCGATATCGAAGAGGGAGCCGTGTTCGTCGCCAACGGCTGGCAAAGACCGAAGGGGCTGTGCCAGAGTGCTTGGGAGTCCATGTCCCCGTTCGTCATGGGGCTGGCACACGGCGCGGAGAACTTCTACGATGGCTAGATGAAGAATCCACGGTCAGCTATGATTTCCTGCAATGATGGTTTCCGTCCGGTCAGCTTTCTGGTGGAAACGATGGATGAGGATGCGGATTAAGGTATGAAAATAACTCGATTAGACCATTTCGTATTGACAACAGAGCATTTAGATGAGTGTCTGAACTTCTACTCTGATGTGCTGGGAATGGATATTGACAGAAACAATAACCGCTATGCCTTGCACTTTGGCAAACAGAAAATCAATATCCACACAAGGAAAGCGGAATTTTTGCCAGCCGCCAGATACCCTCAATGCGGCTCCCTTGATATCTGCCTTGTCCTCGATGAACCGATAGAAGCAGTCTATCAGGAGTTGAAGTCAAAGGGCGTAGCATTGGAGACAGGCATTGTGGAGCGTAATGGAGCCATGGGCAGGATGAAGAGCATTTACCTCCGTGACCCGGACGGAAATCTGATAGAACTTTGTATGTACGAGGAGACATTGTAAGTGAAGACAGCGATAGTTTATGATTCAAGAACCCATACCACGGAGAAGGCAGCAGAATTTATTGCCGAGGGGCTGAAGTCTGTTGATGATATTGAGGCACGGTGCTTCAATATCGATGAGGCAGATTTTGAGTATATCCAGCAGTCCCATCTGGTGATATTTGGTTCGCCCACCTACATGGCTTCTGTTACGGCAAAAATGAAGAGCTGGCTGGAGGGCAATGCAGGCAAGCTGAAGCTGGCTGGCAAGCTCGGTGGTGCTTATGCCACAGAGCAGTATATTCATGGTGGAGCAGAAAATGCCATTCAGGAAATGCTGGTCTTCATGATGGTCATGGGCATGATGACTTACTCTGGCGGTTCTGCCTGCGGAAAGCCCGTAATTCATCTTGGGCCGGTAGGCATGAGTCAGGAAATTGAAAGCTTTAAGGAGTTGTTTATTACCTATGGCCAGCGGATGGGCGAGCAGTTGCTTAAGATACGATAAGTCCAGTAAAATCAAAGTTTCACGATACTTACAAACGGCTTGCAACCCCTTAGTGTATAGAAGAATAAATTTGCAACCCCATAAACGGTGGCAATCAAGGGTAAAATGTGATTGTATCAATTTTATACAAAGGTTGGACCCGTGTATGGGGTCAGGTTCTCTGCTTTTGCATGCCCGCGCGTTTATCAACGAGGACTGCCGCAATGGCATTCAGTTCTTCGGGCAGGAAATCTCGCATACCACCTACAACTTGGCTCGCATGAATATGATTCTGCATAATGTGCCTTTCCAGTATCAGCATTTCCGCAATGGCGATACCTTGGGGGCTGACTGGCCTATGGAGGAGCCGACGAACTATGATGCTACTGTG
>CAJOIN010000335.1:1533-3480 GCA_905234515.1 uncultured Selenomonas sp. | reverse complement strand
ATCAATTTTCAAGAAAAGAGGCGGCTGCCTATACACGGCGAATCACCTGCCTGGCTGGGCAAAGGGAAATGCCAAGACGTTCTTTCAGGCGGCAGACCGTTTTGAGCGAGTGAATGGTGAGCGGTATAAGGAAATAGAGTTTTCACTGCCCAATGAGTTGGGGCTGGAGGAAAATAAGAAAATCGTAGAGGAATTTGTGCAGAAGCACTTACAGGACTTTTACTACGCCTATGCTATTCATGATAAGATTGGAGCCATGTCGGACGGTGAGCGTCAGCCCCATGTGCACATTATGTTTTCGCCACGGGAAATTGACGAGGTGGAACGGCAGCAGGAACGGCCACCCAAGCTTTTCTTCAGCAGGGCCAATCCTAAAAATCCAGAAAAAGGTGGCTGTGCCAAATCGTGGAAGTGGAATTCCGCAGACCGGCAGAAGTACCTTATGAAACTTAGAAAAGATTGTGCCCGTATTCAGAATGAAGCATTGGAGAGAAATGGTGTGAACCTTCGGGTGGACCATCGGACAATCAAGGCACAGCGGGAAGAAGCTTTGTCTAGTGGCAACTATTTGCTGGCAGACCTACTAAACAAGGTGCCTGAAAAATATTTAGGCCCGGTTGACCCATTGAATGATGACAATCAAAGGGTGCAGAAACTGAAAAGCCTCCGTGCCTCTAATCATCAAAGAGAGCAGAGTATCATATCTCGTCTGATGGTCCAAGATGCCATAGATAAAGACACCATGGAGGAAAAATCCAAAGAGTTGAAACAGCGGCAGAAGGCAATTTTTGCCTATGAGCCGGACATCGAGGATGCGGATGAACGGGCATACTTCACGGAAGAGAAGCAGAAAATCCAAGAAATGCAAAAGGATATGGTGGCTCTTTATGGTATCACCGTCTGGGCACCCAGGGCAGTAGAAATGGCTTCCCTTGATGCCATGACCACCGAAGAAAAGGAACTCTGGCAGGATTTGAAAAGCTATGGCAGGGAGAAAAAGGAATGGGAAATCCTTAAAAGCCGCATGGTAGAACCACCGGGGGACGATGTGGAAGCCTTGGAGGCCTACCTTAAAATCTGCCCGGAAATTGACAAAGAGCTGGACAAGCTTAACCTCAAAATTCGTCAGGCGGCTGCCGACATACGCCCTGTGTTTGAACGGCTGAACCTGCCGCACAACAAGGCCAGCATGTTGAAGAGGGCTGCCTTTTATGTGAATGACAATCGCCTGGCCAAGACCGAAATCAGGAAACTTCAACGGAACATGGACAGCAAAATCAAAGCCCTGGACAAGCATATCAAGGACTATTTTGCCGTCAGCCAAAAGAACCGGGAGTATTCGGCGGAGGAAGTGGCCAGCATTCTTAACGCCACAATCGCAAGGCAGGAAATGACTGAAAAACGGCTGGCCAAAGAGCTTTACCACATGAGGAAAAGGGTAATCAGCTACCCCAGAGCTATTGAAATGGCCAAAAACAACTATGTGCAGGGCGCATTCAAACAGCTCCGTGCCGATAAACGGGAACTAAAAAAACGGGAAGATTGGCTCTCCCCGGAAGAACGTAAAACGGCATGGCAGGAAATAGACCACCGTGAGCAGGAACTGGAAGCAAGGTGCAGCACTGCGGTGGGACGGTCAAAAATCGAGGCCATAGCAGCGGGCATACTTCGCAAAAACGCTCCCATAGCCAAAGAGTACAACGAGCTAAGTTCCAAGCACAGGAAACTCAAAGATTCCATACGGCAGACCAAGTATCAATCCCAGCGTGTAGAGGCAAGGGCACCGCTGGAGGCGGGAAACAAATTCCGTGCAGCACCACCATCACCTCCCTCAGGAGGCGGTGGTGGCGGTGCCAGCTACCCCACGCCATCACGTGATGCAGACCTCATCAGCAAAGCACTTTCCGGCGGAGCTCCTGGACTTCTACAAACGAAAGAAGGAGGGGC
>CAJOIN010000335.1:0-1435 GCA_905234515.1 uncultured Selenomonas sp. | reverse complement strand
CAGGAATAAGTCTGATTTATGGCTGGCTTTTTCCATATTGGAACATTACTTGATGCCGCCTCTAAACCGTTCCAATGCCTCTTCCGCTGGCATGGTGTGCAGCACATCCTCCAGAGCGGCCAAGAGTGGGACTACGGCCTCATTAGGTGTTTTGGCCTGTCTGGCGGCCATGACAAAGTAAGCATAGACAATGTCGTTGAATCTGCCGGTATTGAAGAGCTGGCAGTCCTGCTGCTCGTAATCTTTCATATCTATTCCTCCCAGTTGTTTTTCTTCAAATGAAGGGGGACATATAAATGGGCAATAGGCGTATATCCTGCTCTTTCTGGAAATCCTTAGTGTAGAGAATATATTTCTCGGCAATCTGGGCAGAATACTTCTGACAAAAGGCATCTAAAGATGCGTGACGTTTGTAATTGGAGGATTTTACCTCTATCGGTACTACCTTGCTGCTTTTGGCGATAAGGAAATCTATTTCATAATTGCTTCCTTTGTCTTTGCTGGAGAAGGTATGGTAGTACAGCTCATACCCTTTGGCTGCCAGCATTTGGGCTGTGAGATTTTCAAACAGATACCCCAGATTGGCTGAAATCTTGTCGCTCAGGAGTTTCTTGTAGATGTCGTTTTCGGTAAAAGCCTTGTTCTTGAACATCAGTGTGGTGAAAAGGCCGGTATCGGAGAGGAAGAGCTTGAATTTGGTCAGGTCTTTGTATGAGGCCATATCAGCCGAAGGCTGGCTGGTATGATAAGCTGCCAGGATTGTTCTGGAATCAATCAGTTCGGTAATGAGATTCAGCGAACTGCCCGGCCTCAGAGAGGGGATGACGTTGGATATAGTATAGCGGGAAGCGTTCCTGTTCAGCTGGGCAGGGATGGCATCGAAGAGCTGGGAAAGGCGGCCTGTTGGGTCAATCTTGTAGAAATCATCCTCATAGAGCCGAAGTATTTCACGTTTGACTTGGTCTACGGCTTCAAAATTGTTTTCCTGCAGGTATGTTTCTACTGCTTGTGGCATACCGCCTATGAGCATATAGAGCCGCAGGTTACGCATGATTTTCCTGTGTGCCCCATCACCTGCCGGTTTCTGCTTGCTGAACAGAAGCTCCAGCATGGGGACAGTCACATTATCCCCTATAGCCCAGAGAAATTCTTCAAAATCCATGGGGTACATATATATACGCTGCTCTTCGCTAGGTATCAGTATGTCCTTGACATTCTTCTTGATGGAAATCAGGGAGCCGGTTTCTATGTAATCATAGCGGTGGTCTTTGACAAGGCTTTTGATGGCCTGACGTGCCAAGGGGAAAAGCTGTACCTCATCGAAGATAATGACAGAGTTCCTTTCTTCAAGGCGTACATTGGTCAGCAGCTGCAGCTGCAGGAAGAAGAAATCCAAATCGGATATGTCATTGAACAGGTCGCGTATCTCTTGGGA
>CAJOIN010000334.1:2024-2878 GCA_905234515.1 uncultured Selenomonas sp. | reverse complement strand
ATGAGCTTTCCATGGTGTTCCATCAGCTTGGCATTGACACAGAGGAAGTGGCAAAGGCCATGGATACCAAGTGGAACGCCCTGGGCTTTCGTCCCGGTTTGGTAGGTGGGCATTGCATAGGGGTGGATCCCTACTATTTCATCTACGAAGCGGAGAACCTTGACCAGCATTCCCAGCTTATTTCTGCAGGCCGCCGCATCAACAGCGATATGAGCAAGTTCGTGGCCCAGGAAATCGTGAAGGTGCTCCTGAAGGCGGGAGTAAATGCCACCAAGGCTAAGATTTTCCTTTTGGGCATGACCTTCAAGGAAAACTGCCCTGACACGAGAAATTCACGGGCGGTAGATGTTTACCGCCATTTGGAGGAATTCGGCCTGACGGCTGCGGCCTCAGACCCTCTGGCAGACCCTAGTGATTTCCTGCAGGAATACGGCATAGAGCTGGTGCCGGAGGCAGAGGTGCAGGGAGCTGACTGCCTGGTGATACTGGCGGCACATGACTGTTACCGCCGCCGCTCCCTGGAGGAGCTGAAAGGGCTCTACAGGGAAGGCAGGACACCGGTGCTGATTGATGTGAGAAATATATACAATCGCAAGGATGCCGAAAGAATGGGCTTTGTGTATTGGAGTCTCTAAGGACAGGAGGATTTGACGAGCCGTGGACTACAGGAAGCTCGCTTTGGCAGTTGCCTTGGCGCTCATCTGCGTAGTGGGCGCACTGATATATGTGCGGGACAATTTGATTGAGAAGACGGAGTTCATACCGGATATCACAGACCTTACCAAGAATTACCTGGCCGAGGAGGAAATCAAGGCCGCCTTGGAAAGGCGGGGAGAGGCAGATATACAGCCTGC
>CAJOIN010000334.1:0-1947 GCA_905234515.1 uncultured Selenomonas sp. | reverse complement strand
CACAAGACTCCTGCGGTATTTTTCCTGGAGGGGGAGAATGTGGCAGACGAGCCGGAGGTCATAAAGCTCATCCGTCAGGCAGGCCAGGAAGTGGGCAACTACACCTATGTGGGGCTGGCTGCCCTGGAAAAGCGCACCCCTGGGGAGCAGATCAGGGAAATCTGCCGGGGACAGAAGGCCGTGACCATGAATGACTCTCTTACGCCTACCCTTTTTCGCGCTCCCCGCACGGTGTACACGGATGAGCTGCTCAAATCCGTCAGGGCCGCAGGGCTGGAGTACGCCGTCAAGGAAAATGTGCGCTTCCAGCCCGGCAGCCTGCACAGCCAGGAGGAGGCGGATGCCTTTGCGGCTGCGGTGGCAAATGGCAGCATCATCGCCATCCCCGTGGAGCCTCCCGTGGAGCAGAAGGCCGATGATCCGGCGGTGCATGAGGAAAAGCCTGCCGTGGACATGAAGCCCACCATTCAGGACGGGACACCTAATCCCCCTATTGCCAAAGTGGAGTTGGACAAGGAACTGGAGCTGCTGCTGACAGCGATGGAGAAACAGGGCAAGGAATTCATCTATGTGAACCAGTTCAGGAAGATTCACTATATCCCTGCGGGTTTGCCCTTGCCGGAAAGCACGGAAGGAGGCCAGGAGTAATGGGAGATAAGAAGGAAAGGCAGGAAGTCCTCTACGAAGAAAAGCCTGACCGCCGCCTGCTTTCCTATACGCCGGATGCCTCCGGGCACCGCAGCAACCATGACCGCCGTGGCGGCTGCGAGGATGAGGATGATTACATAGCCTACCAGCGGGAGGATAAGGCAGGCCAGCGCTACCTGGTGGACTACGGGGTGGAGATGTCCTGTAAGGGCGGCAGCCTGCGGGCGGTGGCCATAGATATCAGCACCACCGGCATGCTGCTGAAATATGCTGCAGAAAAGCCTGGCCCCCAGGTGGGGGATAAGGTCAGGCTCACCTTTGAAATCACTCCCGGCTCCATGCCGGAAGGGTATGAAATGAAAGTCAAGAGGCTGAGGGCCAAATGTGTCAGGGTGCTGGAACGAAATGGAGAGCACCTCTGCGCAGTGGAATTTACCGATACTTTGGCCCAGTATGCCACAGCCAAGCGCCAGAATTACATGCTGGCTGCCTCGGCTTTCTTCCTGGGCGTCATTGTGCTGGCCATTGTCATGATGCGGGCGGAGTCCGTGGTGTACTTCCGCTTCAACCGCTGGCTGTACCTCTACAGCATCATTGCGGCCACCTTCCTCCTGTCCCGTTATTTCTTCGCCACCTTCTACAGGCCGGTGAAGATTGACCCGGACTATACACCGGGGGTGACACTCATCATCCCCTGCTTCAATGAGGAACACTGGATAGACCGCACCATCAAGAGCTGCATCAATCAGGACTATCCCGCCGACAAGCTGGAAATCATTGTGGTGGATGACCACTCCAACGATAAATCCGTGGAGCGCATCAGGGAGACCATCGAGGAACTGAAGGCGGCGGACACCAGGGAGGGGGGCTACCGGGTGGAAGGGCGCATCCGCTACATAGTGCAGCCCTACAACCAGGGCAAGCGGGAAGCCATGGCCCTGGGGGCCAGGGAGGCGCAGCACGAGCTGCTGATCTTCGTGGACTCGGACAGCTTCCTTGACCCCTTTGCGGTGCGCAACATCGTCCAGCCCTTCAAGGACAAGGACATGGGCGGTGTGTCGGGGCGCACGGATGTGGCCAATACCTACACCAACGCCCTGACCCGCATGCAGTCCGTGCGCTACTACATTGCCTTCCGCATCATGAAGGCTGCGGAAAGCTACTTCGATTCTGTGACCTGCCTTTCAGGCCCCCTGTCCTGCTATCGGCGGGACTTGGTGCTGCGCTACGCCGATGCCTGGCTGAACCAGAAGTTTCTGGGCCAGCGGGCCACCTTCGGCGATGACCGCAGCATGACCA
>CAJOIN010000333.1 GCA_905234515.1 uncultured Selenomonas sp. | reverse complement strand
AGGATCTGCGCGACCTTTTGGCTCTGCGCAAGACCTTGGATCAGGCCAAGGGCATCCTGATGCGGCAGTACCATATGAGCGAGCAGGAAGCCCATCGCCGCATCCAGCGCTATGCCATGCACAAGCGCCTGACGGTGAAATCCGTGGCCGAGGCCATTGTGAAGGCCACGGGAGGCAAGGCAAATAAATGAGGAAACAGGGACGCAGTTTTGCGTCTTTGTTTTTTTGACTTTTTTTAGATTTGCTTCTTGACATTTTGACTAAGGCGCGTTATTATAATAACCGTGATTAGCACTCAGGCTAAGTGAGTGCTAACAGACAGAGAGCATACCATACAGTAGGAGGAAGATAACTATGATTAAGCCATTGGGCGAAAGAGTTGTCATTGAAGTTTCTGAGGGCGATGTCAAGACCGCCAGCGGCATCGTGCTGCCGGATACGGCCAAGGAGAAGCCCCAGAAGGGCACAGTCGTGGCTGTCGGCTCCGGCAAGCTCCTTGATAACGGCGAGCGTGCCGCTATGGAAGTGAAGCCGGGGGACAACATCCTCTTCTCTAAATATTCCGGGACCGAGGTCAAGGTTGACGACAAGGATTATCTCGTCGTGCGCGAGAGCGACATCCTGGCTATCCTGTAATTATTAAGCTTTTACTTGGAGGTAATATAAATGGCAAAGCAGATTCTGTTTGATGAAGATGCACGTCGTGCCCTGGGCAAGGGCGTCGATGCGCTGGCTAACGCAGTCAAGGTCACCCTTGGGCCCAAGGGCCGCAATGTGGTGCTGGACAAGAAGTTCGGCGCTCCCACCATCACCAACGATGGCGTGACCATTGCCCGCGATATCGAGCTGGAAGACCCCTTCGAGAACATGGGGGCACAGCTTGTCAAGGAAGTTGCCACGAAGACCAACGATATTGCCGGTGACGGCACCACGACGGCTACGCTCCTGGCTCAGGCCATGATCCATGAAGGCATGCGCAACGTGGTCGCAGGCGCTAACCCGATGATCATCAAGAAGGGCATCCAGACGGCTGTGGACAAGCTGGTGTCCGAGATCAAGAACAAGGCCAAGAAGGTCGAGACGAAGGAAGCCACGGCCCAGGTGGCTACGATTTCTTCCGGCGACGAGGAAATCGGCAAGCTCATTGCTGATGCCATGGAAAAGGTGGGCCAGGACGGTGTCATCACTGTCGAGGAGTCCAAGTCCATGGACACCAACCTCAAAGTGGTCGAGGGCATGCAGTTCGACCGCGGCTACATCTCCCCCTACATGGTCACTGACGCGGACAAGATGGAAGCTGTTTTGGATGACCCGTATATCCTGATTACGGATCGCAAGATTTCCGCCATTGCCGACATCCTGCCCATCCTGGAGCAGGTGGTGAAGCAGGGCAAGCAGCTGATGATTATTTCCGAGGATCTCGATGGCGAGGCCCTGGCTACCATCGTTGTGAACAAGCTGCGCGGCACCTTCAAGGCCCTGGCTGTGAAGGCTCCGGGCTTCGGCGACCGCCGCAAGGCCATGCTGGAGGATATCGCCATCCTGACCGGCGGCAACGTAATCAGCGAGGAGCTGGGCCTCAAGCTGGACAGCGTAACCCTGGAAGACCTGGGCCGTGCCAATCAGGTTCGCTCCACCAAGGACAATACCACCATCGTGGACGGCTATGGCGACAAGGCTGCCATCAAGAGCCGCGTGGAGCAGATCAAGAAGCAGATTGAGACCACGACTTCCGATTTCGACAAGGAGAAGCTCCAGGAGCGCCTTGCCAAGCTGGCCGGCGGCGTGGCTGTCATCGAGATCGGTGCTGCTACCGAAGTCGAGATGAAGGAAAAGAAATACCGCATTGAGGATGCGCTGACTGCTCGTGAGGAAGGCATTGTCGCCGGCGGCGGCACGACCTTCGTCGATATCCTCCCGAGCCTCGATGCAATCCAGGCTGAGGGCGACCTCAAGGTGGGCGTGAACATCGTGCGCCGCGCCATCGAGGAGCCGGTTCGCCAGATCGCGAACAACGCCGGCCTCGAGGGCTCCGTGGTAGTGGAGAACGTGAAGAAGGCTGGCGACGGCATTGGCTTCAATGCTGTTGACAACACCTATGTGGATATGATTAAGGCCGGTATCGTTGACCCGGCGAAGGTCACCCGCTCTGCCCTGCAGAACGCTGCCTCCATCGCTGCCATGGTGCTCACCACCGAGACCCTTGTGGCGGACAAGCCCGAGAAGGAAGCTCCGGCTCCGGCTGCAGCCCCCGGCATGGGCGGCATGGGCGGCATGATGTAAGAAACCCCTGAATCACTGGATTTATAAGGGCGAAAATAAGACAAGCCCTTTGGCAAGAATTTTTGCCAAAAGAAAAAGGCACCGTTTCGCGCGGTGCCTTTTTCGTATGTTGTGCATTTTGTCAGTGCGAGCCATAAAGGCCGGCCATCTCCCGGCCCCAAATTTTATGCCTTTGCGATATTCAATTCCTTCATCAAAGCATTCTGGAGAATCTTAGAGAAATTGACCTTTTGGGCAACAGCGCGGCTGTTCAGCCATTGGGGGATGGAAACCGTTTTTTTTACGGCCTTGCTGAAGTGCTGCGCGGCATAAGCATCGACATCAACGGAAACAACATTTACAAATCGCTCAGTTTTTCTGTCCTCATCGTTTTCGTCCTCACAATGAGGATCTACCTGTTCCAGCGGTGTAGGTGCCGGAATTTTGTTGCCGTCAAGTTTTTCGGAAAAGATATAGCCAGCAAGACAATCAACCGCCATTTCCATAGCTTCCTGCATATCGTCACCGCTGGTAGCAAGATGATTGAGGTCGGGAAATACTACAGAATAGCCGCCTGTCTCCTCTGCAAAGAAAATCGCAGGATATACGCTTAACACAAAAATCAGTCCTTTCTTATGTGCAGATTATA
>CAJOIN010000332.1 GCA_905234515.1 uncultured Selenomonas sp. | reverse complement strand
CTGGAAAGCTATATCTTCCAGCTGGGCCGGTGTGGCATAAGTGGCAGCAAGGGAGGCTACCTCTGGCTCGAACATCAGGCGCACGTCCAGCATATCCAGTAATAGCTGATTGTCATCATAGATAAAGGTGAGGCCCAGGGGGTCATCGGGAATGCCACGCTTAGGGCTGACAAAGGTGCCCGAGCCCTGGCGCACCTCCAGGATGTTTCGGGCAGTCAGGAGTTTGAAGGCCTCCCTGAGAGTGCTGCGGCTGACGTTGAGAATGGAGAGGAAAGCTGCTTCCGTGGGCAGCTTGTCTCCGGGCATCATTTTGTGGTCAATGATATATTTGATGATTTCGTTGGCTTTTGTTTCTGCCAGGCTAGGGGGCTTGGTATTCATGACGGTCCTCCTGAATAAATGTTGATATAGACAGTATACCATAAAGACAGTGTCTTTTCCTCCAAGTTATTGTAACTATTATTGAAAAGAATTGACATATTCAGAGATGAATTTATTCTATTTATTGAGCAAGGATGGGTGTAGAGAGTGACGTATTAGGGGAGAGTGCTATTATGCTGAAAGTCTGCAATGATTGGCCACGGGAGGCCTTTACAGAGGAATTGGTATCCGGCAAGTACTGGCAAGACTTTACCGTCAACGCTAAGGCTGCCTCGGCGGAGCTTTGGCGTGTGAAGGATATGGCGGAGGCCAAGGAGAAACTGGAAGGGCTGATGGAGAGCCTGAAGGTAAAGAAAACCGTAGCTGTAGGCGGTGAAGAGCTGCCTTCCCTAAATTATTTGTATGATGAATTATCTCAAGCGGGGCATGAAATATATACGGACAAATTTGATATTGCCCGACAGGCCTCCCAGGCAGACTTGGGAATTTCCGTGGCAGAGTTCGGCGTGGGGGAGACGGGCAGCGTATGTGTGGATACTTACGCCTTCGAATCCCGGGTAGTGGGCATGCTGCCACCGGTGCATGTGGTTTTCCTGGACCCTGCCTACATGGTAAAAGATGTGGAGACGGCCTTTGAAGTTATTGCCAAGGTCTACAAGGAAGGCTATATGGGCTTTATCACCGGCCCCAGCCGCACAGCTGATATTGAGAGGGTGCTTTCTTTGGGGGTTCATGGCCCCAGCCGCTTTATTGTCATGGCCGTGGAGCAGGGCTTGGAAAGGCAGGTGCATTAAGATGGCAGCAGGAAAACTCAGATATGAGCAGGAGCACAGAAATCTTCACAAGGAAATAAAGGTCAAGCTGAAGGACGGAGTCATGCGTGATGCCCTTTCCCGCTTTGTCAGCGAATATCCAGCCGCCCGTCTCAAGGCCTATGACAATGTGGTGTCCATTGACCGCCTCAGGGATGATCTGCGGGATATGAAGGAATGGACTGTGGACCATATCGATGAAGTGGCTGATGAGTTCGAGGCTTCCATCAAAAAGCGTGGCGGCCAGTTCTTCCGGGCCAAGGACGGGGATGATGTCAAGCGGATTCTCCTGCAGATTTGTAAGCAGGAAAATGTCCACCGCATTGTGAAGTCCAAGTCCATGGCCACCGAGGAAATCCACCTGAACAAGGCCCTTGAGGATGAGGGACTGCACGTCCGTGAAACTGATTTGGGAGAGTGGATGCTTTCCGTGGCAGGCCAGAAGCCTTCCCATATGGTCATGCCTGCCATTCATCTAAACCGTGAGCAGTGCGCGGGCTTCTTCTCCGAGGAACTCCATGAGGAGGTGCCCAGTGATATTCCCTATATGATTCACACGGCCCGTCGGGTGCTGCGGGAGGAATTCCTGTCAGCCGACATGGGAATCACGGGGGCCAACTTCGGCATTGCTGAAAACGGCGCCATCGGCCTGGTGACCAACGAGGGCAATGCCCGCTTGGTGACTACTATGCCTCGCATTCATGTGGTTATCCTGGGCTATGAGAAACTGGTGCCCAAGATTACGGATGCGGCCAAGATTCTCCGTCTGCTGCCCCGCAACGGCACCTGCCAGCGCATGACCAGCTACATGACCATGGTGGACGGTCCTACCCCTGTCATCTATGAGAAAGATGGCCAGCTGGTGGAGGAGCAGCGCAAGCAGTATGTAATCCTTCTTGACAACGGCCGCCTCAGGGCAGCGGAAGACCCCAAGCTGAAGCAGGTTTATCAGTGCGTGCGTTGCGCTTCCTGCCTGAATGTGTGCCCCATCTGGACTTTGGTGGGCGGCCATGTCTACGGCCACATCTACTCTGGTGGCATCGGTGCCATCCTTACGGGTCTCTTGAACAATATGGAGTCCTTCTCCCAGTTCAGCGATCTCTGCATTGGCTGCCGTAAGTGCATGAGCATCTGCCCGGGCAAGGTGCCCATTCCTGACTTAATTGATGAGTTGCGCTCCCGCTATGTAAAGGAACATGGCCTGGGTCTGCCGGAAAAGACGGCTTTCCGCCATATCCTCACCCATAGAAAGGTCTTCCACACTTTGTTGCGCA
>CAJOIN010000331.1 GCA_905234515.1 uncultured Selenomonas sp. | reverse complement strand
TATATGTGAATTAGAAAACCCATCATTCTAAATGAGAATCGGTGGTCATCCGTATAGAGGTGATGCGAAATAATTTTATATACGAAGTTGGAATACCATAGCTAAAAGGTGTACAGGAAAATTGGCGCAGAACTCCCAGCCCCTGAAAACCCAATTTTTTTTCAGGGGTCAAGCACTCTCATGTTTGTGATTGCGCCAGGCATCTACGTGGATGACGGATATTATGGCGAATAACCGAATATACCACATCATAGAAGAACGATGGTGCCCTTCTTCCAGTAGCCCGTCGATCTTTATGCGTTTGTTGGCTCGTTCGGCAGATGTGCGCTTGTTGTAGACCTGCTTCCACTGAGTCGAACCTCGTGGAGGATCGCAGAAAAGCCGTGGATCATCCTTGAGGCTTATATTCACGACACGACCATAAGTGGACTTGGTACAGCGATTGTCGCACATGCATAACCTTTCGGCGTATTTAGTCTTTGGGCAAATATATTTGGCTCTGTGTCGCTTCTTGTCAGTGCCATTGGGCTTCATAGGAAGTCCCAGAGGGCAGATTGGTACACCGTCATTTCCAATGGTATATCCCTTGTCCTCAGCAGATTTCGTACCGCGAGGGTTCAAGTCTATGAAGGGCGTTATGCTGCTTTTGCTGCACATCTTGTACACGGCGGCTGCATCGTGTGCAGAATCAAGGATCAAAGCGGAAATATTCCAGTCAGCGAAGAACGCCTTGATGCAGGCGAGTCCGTGCAGCATGGAAGGAAGGTCATGGCGGGAAGCACGCTCCAGGATAGGGAAGACCGGCAGTCCTGAGTTTGCATCTGTGAAGAGATAGAGGTTATAGCCGTAGTAGAAGAAGTTTCTGGACGAATCCCAGCCCCAATTGGCATCGGGCTGGGAGAACCAGCGCTTGTGGCAGCATTTGTCAATGCTCTGTTTATGGCAATCGCAGATAGAGTGGCTGCGCTCACGGTTGGATACGACCACGGGAGTGCCGTCTCCTGCCAGAACCATATTCTTGGTATTCAGGAGGCCTTTGCGTATTGAGCCGGCCAGGAAGATGCGGCTGAAGATTTCACCGATGATGAAAAGCTTGATTTTGAGGATGCCTCCGGCGCCGTGCCCCTCGAAATATTTGATGATGGTGGCAGCATGATCTTTGTCGAAGGACGGAGACTTTTCGCCATTGCCCTTTCCTTTAGGAGGTTTCTTCCTTCGATAACGTAGGTGAGGCAAGAAGTTGTTGCAGCCTGGCCACAAGCGATGGAAGAAGTCATAAAAAGCGCCGTAGGACGGTGTGTGGTCTGGCGAAAAGCCTGATAGTATGGCTAGGGACTCATCAGATTTCAGACGTTCGGCCCAGTCAACAAGAGAAGTGCACTTAAACCAGATGGAAAGCAAGTAGGAACGCAGCATCGAGGAAGGCAGCCATGCAGGACGACCTTCCTCTGAGTAGAAAGGGGCGCATGATTTCGTCAAACGGCGAAAGATCAAGATCTAGGAGCTTGACTGCCAGCTTGCGCTTCTTCTTGTCTTGAGGCGGCTGTTGTGAATGCGTTGGGAGAGGAGCTGCTTAAAAGCAGCGTGGGAGCCGATTTCAGGCAATCTCAGCATGATGTTCACCTTCTTTCAAGTACTATTGTACATGTGAAACATCAAACCGAGATGGGTGATACTCATTCGCAGCAGCTTTTGCTATAAATTGTGGGGGCACATTGAATAATGTGCCAAGGCTTGAGGCAGGCAAATAGTCGGCTTTGAGTTTTCTAATTTACATATGTAGGAGAGGGTGGAATAAGATATTGCCTCTGTAGAGAAATGAATGTTTGAGGTGTACTGATATGATAAAGAACGTAATTTTTGATATAGGCAATGTACTGATGGATTTTGACTGGATGGGCTATATGCGGTCTATGTACGGAGAGGAAGCAGAGCTTATACAGTCAATCAACAAAGCTATCTGGAGTAACGGCTGCTGGCAAGCTATGGACAGGGGCGAAATGGATGGAGAAACCGCAACGGAGGTTGCCATGAGAAACGCCCCCTCTTTGGAAAAGGAAATCAGGAAAACCCTGGAGAACGCAGGAAAGGCCATGCACAGGCATGATTACGCAATTGCCTGGCTCAAGGAAATCAGAAAGATGGGGAAGGGGGTATTCTATCTTTCCAATTATTCCGAGTTTGCGATGGATGCTAATCGTAGCGTTCTCGACTTCCTCCCGTATATGGACGGAGGTGTATTCTCGTGTTACGTAAAGATGGCGAAGCCTGACCATGCGATTTACGAATGCATTTGCAGGAGGTTTAATCTCATCCCAGAGGAATGCCTGTTTACGGATGATATGCCAGTCAATATAAAGGCGGCAGAAGAATGCGGCTTACAGGCGGTACTTTTTGAGAGCTATGAAAAGACGTATCCGAAAATTATGGGGATGTTATGAGGAGACATATCGATGAAAAAGTTCTTGAATGTTTTATTTTTGAGTCTGATTATGGCGTTGGCGTTGGCAGCAGGCGGGGTTACGCAGCCTGTTGTTGAATGCACAGGGAACTATGCTTGGCAGGTACTTGATGAAGTCAATCATTATAGGGAGGATTACGGCCTGCCGCCGCTGGTCTTGTCTGACGAGCTGTGTGATGATGCAGATGTGCGTGCGAGGGAATTGATAACGGAGTTTTCACATACCCGCCCTGATGGTACCTCATGCTTCAGTGTCATACGGGGAAAATATAGGCATGTAGCAGAGAACATAGCTGCAGGCCATGAATCTGCGGCGGAGACAGTAGAACAGTGGATGAACTCTCCGGGTCATCGTGCTAATATCCTTGATTCGGATCTGAAGGAGCTAGGCGTAGGTTATTGCTATGCTGAGGATTCAGATTATCGTCATTACTGGGTACAGATATTCAGGACGAGATGAAATAACCCAAATTGTCCAATCAAGAAGATTTTAAAGTGGGGGACAGCTTTTGCCTCATTATATTGAGCAAGTGTTTCCTTAAAGGAACAACAAAAGGGAGGGCTTCTGTCTTGAGGCCCCCCCTTTTTGCTATTCACATTTCTCCGTGGCTCTCTTTGCCCCGGATTTCCTTGATACTGTTCTTTTCATCAGCCATGACCACAATTGGCTCGTGGCGGCTGGCCTCCTCCTCCGTGAATTCGGCGTAGGCCATAATGATCACCACATCCCCGGGCTGGACACAGCGGGCTGCAGCTCCGTTCAGGCAGATGACACCGGAATTTCTCTTGCCCGGTATGACATAGGTTTCCAAGCGGGCACCGTTGTTGTTGTCCACCACCTGCACACGCTCGTGGGGCAGGATATGGGCCGCCTCCATCAGGGCTTCATCTATGGTGATGCTGCCCATGTAGCGGAGATCCGCCTCCGTCACCGTGGCACAGTGAATCTTGGATTTAAGCAAATGAAGGAACATTATTACCTTACCTTTCGTTTAGTGTTAACCCTGCCTTCCCCTTGAGGGGAAGGTGGCAGCCAAAGGCTGACGGATGAGGTGCAA
>CAJOIN010000330.1 GCA_905234515.1 uncultured Selenomonas sp. | reverse complement strand
GCAGCGATGAAACACGTCTGGCCCAGCTGGAAGCCAAGCTGGCTCAAATGAGCGCGGCCTTGGCCAAGGGTGTGAAGGCGGCGCCGGCAGCGGCTTCTGTTTCCCAACCTGTTCCAAGACAGGCACCTGCGAGACGGGCTGTGCCTGTGGCAGAAACCATGGATAATCTTACAGCAGGTGGGGAAGGAGAGAGTCTTTTTCAGGAGCTTATACAGACTTTAAGGTCTCAGAACAAGGCTCCTACAGTGGCCTGCCTGCAACAGGGACGCTTTATCGGCATGAGCGACAGTCAGTTTGTGATAGGCTTTGGCAACAGTCTCATGGCATCCCTCACCATGCGTAATTATCGTAAGCAGTGTGAGGAAATCCTGGAATCTTTGGCAGGGCGGCCCTTGCGTTTAGTGGCCAGGGGGGAGGATGCGCCCCTGCCCCCGCCTCCGGCTCCCCAGCCTAAAAAGCAGCCTGTACAGGAGGAAGCAGCGCCTCCCAAGGTGGAGATACCGCCGGAGGAGCTTTCCCCTGCCTTGTCCAAGGCTATGGAAGTCTTCGGAGACAACATCGTGGCTGTGGAAGAGGAAGGAAAATAGTTGACTAGGTTCAGCTGATTTGGTAGTCTATGTAGAGTTGATTACGGTTTTACAGAGAGGAGTCTGCTAATGTTTGGTGGCATGGGCAACATGGGCAATATGGCCGGCATGATGAAGAAAGTCCAGAAAATGCAGAATGACATGAAGAAGATGCAGGAGGAGCTGAAGCGGAAGACCGTGGAAGTCACTGCTGGCGGCGGTGCCGTGAAGATTGTCATGGACGGAGAGAAGCGCGTGCAGCAGCTTACCATTTCTCCGGCAGCTGTGGATCCTGAGGATGTGGAGATGCTGCAGGATTTGGTGTCCGCAGCCTTCAATGAAGCCGTGAAAAAGGTTGACGACATGATGGCCTCGGAAATGCAGAAAATGACGGCTGGCCTTGGCCTGCCCCCGGGGTTGTTCTAAGTGGAGCAGATAGCGCCACTGGCAAAACTTATAGAGCATTTTCGCGCACTGCCGGGCATTGGTGCCAAAACGGCAGTGCGCCTTGCTTATCATGTGCTGGATATGGAGGCGGGGGAGGCTAAAGCCCTGGCAGGAGCCATCATTGAGGCCAAGGAAAAGATTGGCTTCTGCAACACCTGCTTTAATCTCAGCGATAGGAATCCCTGCGCTATTTGCGCTTCTGCAGAGCGTGACCATTCTGTCATCTGCGTGGTGGAGCAGCCCCAGGACGTGGCGGCCATGGAGCGCATGCGGGATTTCAAAGGCGTATACCATGTGCTGCATGGGGCCCTGTCACCCCTGGAAGGGGTGGGGCCGGGCGATATACGGGTTAAGGAACTGCTGGGCCGTTTGGCTGATGAAACAGTAAAAGAAGTCATCATGGCTACAAATCCCAATGTGGAAGGTGAAGCCACGGCTATGTATATTGCCAAGCTGCTGAAGCCCATGGGAATCAAGGTTACACGCATAGCTCATGGACTGCCCGTGGGCGGGGACTTGGAATACGCTGACGAGGTCACGCTGTCCAAGGCCATGGAAAACCGGAGGGAAATCTAATGTTGGAACTCGTTATTGCTTTTGCAGTAGGAATACTGGTGCTGGCACTGTTGGCCAAGCTTATTACCATACCCTTGCAGGTGGTTTGGAAGCTGGTTACCAACAGTATTGTAGGTGCTATCATCCTGTGGGTGGTTAACCTCTTTGGTGCCGGAGTGCAGATCAGCATCTTCAACGCCCTGATTGCAGGCATCTTTGGGGTGCCGGGGGTATTGGTGGTGTTGTTGATGAAGTATTTGGGGTGAGGGAGCCTCACTCCAGATAACTTTTTCAAAAAAAGTTTCAAACAGGTGTTGACATCTGCCACAAAGACGTGTATCATAATACAAGTCGCTAACGGGAACGGCAAGCACAGGAACTTGAAAACCTTCAATATATAAGCCTTGATTGGCAGAGAAAAGTTGAAGAAAA
>CAJOIN010000329.1:4780-5472 GCA_905234515.1 uncultured Selenomonas sp. | reverse complement strand
CTCTACCATTTCAGGATTGTCCATCGCTGCGTAAGGGGGATCTCCTTCGTTAAAGCCCATATACTCTGTGGAGAGAATGTAGAATGTGTCCACGTCCTTGGTAATCTTAGGAATCTGGTACCAGTTGGCCTTTTGGGAATAATCGACAACTTCCCTTACGTCTGCGGCGGCCGCTGATGTAGAAGGGCATACCGCCATGCCAAAGGCCATAGCACTGAGCATCATTGTAAATGCTAAAAATTTCTTCATCGCGTTTCCTCCCCTTTTCTTCCTGGCGCATCGGTTTCTATGCCGCAGGCTTTCGGCTTTTCTGGCTCCCCCCTGTCGAAATCGCCCTCAAACTGATATAACATCATGTTATCGTTCTACGTTCTACACTTTTCTGCTGATTCCTGCAACCTACGTAATTTTTTTATCTTTTCCTCGGTCAATGCTCATGCGATTAGGCAACAGCGGATACAGCCCACCACTCCCCCCATGCCATCACGGATTATCTGCGAGTAGGAATTTCCCCGCAAAAGCAGGTGAATCATGGCCGTTTCTCGAAATATGAAAGAGGTCATTTCATGGCTGTAAACTCGTTGACCTTGGCTCCGGCGGCGGATTTGCCGAACACGAACGGCCAGCCGCTAAAGTGGTAGCTGTTCCTGGACTTGTCCCGTGAATGGAATAGCCAACTGAAAATTCCCATG
>CAJOIN010000329.1:0-4671 GCA_905234515.1 uncultured Selenomonas sp. | reverse complement strand
ATTCAAGGAGATAAATATCCCTATATTGTCCCGGTTTCTTTTGGATTTGAAGTCATTGGCGGAAATCCCGTCATATATTTTCATTGTGCTCAACAAGGACTAAAACTTGATTTGCTAAACAAGAACCCGGATGTGTGTGTCGAGGGAGATATATTTGTTAAGATTGAGCCAATCACGCATGGTATTACGACACGCTATGAGAGTTTTATCGGTTTTGGAAAATGCAATTTTTTAACGGACATGGAAGAAATAAAGCACGGATTGCACAGAATCACTGAGCATTATGGATATCCGAAGTATTCCCTTGAAAAATGCAAAGGGTTAGAGCATTTGCTCGTTGGAAAAATCCTACTTAAAACCGTGACGGGAAAAAGGAATCTATAAAAATCCCGCACACATCACATTCCCATCAAATGTAAAATTAATCCCGTTCCAAAGCCTTCTGTGCTGTTCCTCCGTCATAATGCAGGTATAGAAAAAATTATGCTCATTTGAAAATCCTCCTGAAGCCATGACTGACGCGGCCCTTTAATCTTGTCCACATTGAAACAGGACAAAGTACAAGGTCTTTCCCTTGCCTTGGGGCCGGGTGCGGGATATACTGAAACCAATCCGAGGGGAACACGAGGAAATGCACCCCGGAGAGTGAAGTTATCGCAGATATTTATTTATTTTCTTCAATTCAAGAGGAGGAAGAAAAATGAGTGCAAAGCAAAGCGGTGCCCAGGAGGCCATGCAGAAATTTGGCCGCTTCCTGTCCGGCATGGTCATGCCGAACATCGGCGCCTTCATCGGCTGGGGGCTGCTCACAGCCCTCTTTATCCCCACGGGCTGGCTGCCCAATGAGTATTTAGCCCAGGCCGGCGGCCCCATGGCGAAGTGGCTGATACCTCTCCTGATAGGCTTCACTGGCGGCTCCACCGTCTACGGCCACCGGGGCGGCGTGGTGGGCGCCATCGCCACCGCAGGCGTTATCGCAGGCTCCGACATCCCCATGTTCCTGGGAGCCATGATTATGGGCCCCTTCGGCGGCTGGTGCATCAAGAAATTCGATAATGCCGTCTCCGACTCCATCCCCGGCGGCTTCGAGATGCTGGTAAACAATTTCTCCGCTGGGCGGCCTTCTGGCCCTGGTGGCCTATGCAGGTGTGGGCCCCGTGGTGCTGGCAGGCAACAACATCCTGCGGGCCGGTGTGGAGAGCATCGTCGCCATGGGCATGCTGCCCCTGGCCTCCCTCTTTATCGAGCCTGCGAAGATTTTGTTCCTCAATAACGCCATCAACCACGGCATCCTGACTCCCTTGGGCATCCAGCAGGCAGAGGAAATGGGCAAATCCATGTTCTTCCTGCTGGAAGCGAACCCCGGCCCCGGCTTCGGCGTGCTCCTGGCTTACTGGTTCGTGGGCAAGGGCATGAGCAAGGCTTCCGCCCCCGGCGCCATGATTATCCATGTTCTCGGCGGTATCCATGAAATCTATTTCCCCTATATCCTGATGAAGCCGACCCTGCTCCTCGCGGTTATCGCCGGTGGCATGAGCGGCGTCCTCACCCTGACCATCCTGGGGGGCGGCCTCATTGCCCCCGCTTCCCCCGGCTCCATCTTCGCAGTTCTCGCCATGACCCCGAAAGGCGCTTTCCTGGCCAATATCGCGGATTTCCTGGTAGCTACGGCAGTCTCCTTTGTGGTGGCCTCCATCTTTGTGAAAGCCTCCGCTGACAGCGATGCCAGCCTGGAGGATGCCCAGGCAGAGCTGGCCTCCCGCAAGGCCGCCAGCAAAGGCCAGAGCGTAGCCGGTGAGACTAAGGTTGCCGGTAAGGACCTCAAGAACATCGTGTACGCCTGTGATGCTGGCATGGGCTCCTCTGCCCTGGGGGCGGCAGCCCTGCGCAAGAAGCTCCGCAAGGCGGGCTACAACGACATTTCCGTTACCAACGCCGCCATCGGCCGCATCCCCAAGGAGGCCCAACTGGTTGTCTCCCATGAGAAGCTGGCGGAGCGCGCCCTGGAGGATTCTCCCCAGGCCGAGCATATCTGGGTCAAGGATTTCACCCAGAATAACGTCTATGAGATAGTGCTGGAGCGCCTCCAGTCCGCAGGTGCCGAGACCAGCGCCCCGGCTGAGAGCGAGCAGGTCAAGGCAGGCGTGCTGAATAAGGAAAACGTGCTGCTGGGCCTTAAATCAGAAAGCAAGGAAGATGCCATCCGCCGGGCCGGTGAGCTGCTGGTAAAGGGCGGCTACGTGAAAGAGCCTTATGTGGAAGGCATGCTGGCCCGGGAGCGTGACATCACCACCTACATCGGCAAGGGCATTGCCATCCCCCACGGCGAAAACGCTGTGAAGGAGCAGATTTTAAAGACCGGTATCGTGGTGCTGCAATACCCGGAGGGCGTAAAGTTCGGCGAAGGCACAGCCCATTTCGTGGTGGGCATTGCAGGCAAGGACAACGACCATCTGGCCATCCTCGCCAATATCGCCAGCACCATGGAAGAATGCAGCGACGAGCGCCTGGAAGAACTGTATAAGACCGGCGACTTGCAGGCCGTCTATGATATGTTCACCAAGGGATAATGAGATATACTCACGAAAGAAAAAGCCTTCCCCTTTGGGGAAGGGGGACCGCGCAAGCGGTGGATGAGGTTACTCTTTAACGGGTAGAAGTTAAATTTGCCGCTCAGCCCATCTTCACGGGTCTTGACTGCCCCTGCTGCGTTGACAAATCCTCAGCATAGCCCCACTATGCCTGCGGTTTGTCGCCTTGCATGGACAGTCAATCCCCACAAATCTGGACTAAGCTCATTTAATCAACACGCCCTAGCGGAGACGCAGAAAAAACATGCCGGTTTTCCCTTTATGATTTGCAGATGTATGGAAAGGCAGGAATATACAATGAAAAAGGCAGTGCATTTCGGCGCAGGCAATATCGGGCGGGGCTTTATCGGGCAGCTTCTGCACCGCTCCGGCTACCATGTGACCTTTGTGGATGTGAATGCAGAGCTGGTAAATGACATCAACGAGCTGGGCAAGTACACCATCGAAATCGTTTCCGACACCCCGGAAACGGAAGTGATAGACAATGTTTCCGCCATCAACTCCAAGGAGCACCCGGAGGAACTTACCAAGGCCATCTGCGAAGCGGACCTCGTAACCACCGCCATCGGCCCCAATATCCTGAAATTTATCGCCCCCAACATCGCCGCAGGGCTCACTGCCAGGGTGCAGGAGAACACCGAGCCCCTGAACATCATCGCCTGCGAGAACATGGTGGGTGGCACCACCGTCCTGAAAAACTTCGTCTATGAGCATTTGGACGAGGGAACGAAGCCCAAGGTAGACGAACTTATCGGCTTCCCGGATGCCGCCGTGGATCGCATCGTGCCCATCCAGCACAACGAGGAAAAACTCCTGGTGCAGGTGGAGCCCTTCTCAGAATGGGATGTGGACTCCACCCATGTCAAGGGGGAGCGCCCGGAGATAGAGGGCCTCACCTGGACGGAGAACCTGCCCGCCTACATCGAGCGCAAGCTGTTCACCCTGAACACAGGCCATGCCTCCGTGGCCTACGCCGCCTACCAGAAAGGCATCCAGGACATCTACCACGCCATGCAGGATGAAGAAATCCTTAGGCTAGTGCGGCAGGTCTGGGCCGAAACCAGCCAGCTTATCATCGAAAAACACGGCTTCGCCTCGGAAATGCACCAGGCCTATGTGGAAAAAATCGAAAGCCGCTTCAAGAACCCCCATATCTCCGACGACGTGACCAGGGTAGCCCGCGGCCCCATCCGCAAACTGGGGGCCAAAGACCGCCTGGTAGCCCCCGCCACCCAGCTCCTGGAGCGGGGCCACAAGCCGGAAGCCCTGGCCACGGTCATAGCCGCCGCCCTGAAATTCGACTGCGCCGAAGACCAGGAAGCCGTAGAGCTGCAAGGCTACCTCAAAGAGCACGGCCTAGAGGCAGCCCTTACCCACTACACAGGGATTGAAGCAGGTACGGAGCTGTATCAGCTTATTATGTCGAAAATCAAATAAAGGGACTGTGAAAAAGCATAAAACCGTGAGCATGCCATTGGCGCAGCTCACGGTTTTGGTCATTCCAGCCAGGCTGGCAACCGCAAAAAAAGGAGGTTCTACTATGGCAACAGTGACTTCACATCTGAAGACTGGGAGCGCACCTTCTGAGGATGTATTAGCCAGGGTAAGGGGTAACAGGCGTAAAACAACCTCCTAAACATAACCGTTTATTTTACAATTTGTACACTCAAATTATTTTTCCATGAATAATAACTGGCCTTGACATGACATTTAGGACAATTTAATGATATTCTATGCTCATTTTCTAAGTCTAAGCGATTTGGTATGCCCTGGAGCACGGCCTGAGCGTAGGGAAGACAAACGAGCTGCTGGAAAAGCTGAATGCAGGGAGGCTGCTGGGGTGAAGGGCGGACAAGGCTGACAGAGTAGGGCAGCCATGCAGGACGACCATTTGCATGTAGGAATTTTCTGTGTTATACTGTGGTGATAATGTTTCCTGTGATGGGAGGGGCTTGTATTTTACTTTTTGAGGTGAATAGTGATGTGGAAGAGTTGTTTTGCCTTGTTCCTTTCCTTGTGATAATGTCCTTTGCTGCTACGGCCCTGGCCGCCCCAACTGACAAGAGCGCAGACCCTGCCT
>CAJOIN010000328.1:3056-4049 GCA_905234515.1 uncultured Selenomonas sp. | reverse complement strand
TTGCATGGACAGCCAATCCCCACAAATCTGGACTAAGCTCATTTAATCAACACGCCCTAGTCTATCTTCAATATGGCCATAAAGGCTTCCTGGGGTATCTCCACCGAGCCCACCGCCTTCATGCGCTTCTTGCCTTCCTTCTGTTTTTCCAGCAGCTTGCGTTTGCGGGTGATGTCGCCGCCGTAGCATTTCGCCAGCACATCCTTGCGGCGGGCGCGGACGTTCTCACGGGCGATGACCTTGGAGCCGATGGCCGCCTGTATGGGAATCTCAAACATCTGCTGGGGAATAATCTCCTTCAATTTCGCTGCCAGTTGCCGCCCCCTGGCCTGGGCCCTGTCCCTGTGCACGATGGTGGAAAGGGCGTCCACCGGGTCGCCGTTCAGCAGGATATCCACCTTCACCAGCTTCGACTCCTGATAGTCCGCCAGTTCATAGTCAAGGCTGGCATAGCCACGGGTGGCGGATTTCAGGCGGTCGAAGTAGTCAAAGATGATTTCGTTCAGCGGGATATGATAGGTAATGAGCACCCTATTCGTATCCAGGTAATCCATGCCCTTGAACTCCCCCCGCTTGTCCTGGGAAATTTCCATCACCGCCCCCACGAAGTCATTGGGCACGATAACCGTGGCCTTCACATAGGGTTCCTCCATGTGCTCAATCTCGGTCTGGGGAGGCAGCTCCGCCGGGTTCGACACCGGGAGCATCTTGCCGTCCGTCTTGTAGACATGGTAGACCACGGAGGGCGCCGTCGTAATCAGCTTCAGCTTGTACTCCCGCTCCAAGCGCTCCTGAATGACATCCATGTGCAGCAGCCCTAAGAAGCCGCAGCGGAAACCGAAGCCCAAAGCCACAGAAG
Organism: uncultured Selenomonas sp.; assembly: GCA_905234515.1. Lineage (GTDB taxonomy): Bacteria > Bacillota > Negativicutes > Selenomonadales > Selenomonadaceae > Selenomonas_B. The sequence goes on along the minus strand of CAJOIN010000328.1, from coordinate 3,190 downwards.
TCTCCGGCTCGAATACCAGGGCTGCATCGTTAAGTTGCAGCTTTTCCAGGGCATCTTTCAGATTGTCATAGTCCTGGCTCTCCACCGGGTAGAGGCCGCAGTAGACCATGGGGGTCACGCCTCTGTAGCCTGGC
>CAJOIN010000328.1:0-2988 GCA_905234515.1 uncultured Selenomonas sp. | reverse complement strand
AGGGAGCCGGCCACAAAGCCCACCTCTCCTGCCCCCAGTTCCCCCAGGTCTACCGGCTGGGGCTTGAAGCAGCCCACATCCGTGACCTCGAAGACCTTGCCGGTGGCCATCATCTTCAGGCGCCGCCCCTTTTTGATATGCCCCTGCATCACCCGCACATGGGCAATCACGCCTTTATAGGAGTCAAAATAGGAATCAAAAATCAACGCCTGCAAAGGCTTATCATCCTCGCCCTCCGGGGGAGGAATGAATTCCACCACTGCATCCAGTATTTCCTCGATGCCCTGGCCGGTCTTGGCAGAGGCCATGATGGCGTTGCTCGTGTCCAGGCCGATGCTCTCCTCGATTTCCTCCTTCACCCGCTCCGGCTCTGCCGAGGGCAGGTCAATCTTGTTGATGACCGGCACGATTTCCAGGTCATGCTCCAGGGCCATGTAGACATTGGCCAGGGTCTGGGCCTCAACGCCCTGGGCCGCATCCACTACTAAGAGCGCCCCTTCGCAGGCCGCCAGGCTGCGGGAAACCTCATAGGTGAAATCCACATGGCCCGGTGTGTCGATAAGGTTGAGCTGGTACATTTCACCGTCCTTGCCCCTGTAGTCCAGCCGCACGGTCTGGGCCTTGATGGTAATGCCCCGCTCCCGCTCCAGCTCCATATTGTCCAGCACCTGGGCCTCCATTTCCCGCTCGGAAAGGGTGCCCGTATACTCAATGAGGCGGTCGGCAATGGTGGACTTGCCGTGGTCAATATGGGCGATGATGGAAAAATTGCGGATATGCTTGTTCTGCATAAAATTTCCTTTCAAAAATTACCAAAAAAGCCGCTCTGTCATAAGCGAGCGGCTTCTTGTATCGTAAACGCGATATATCACTTTGCCAGCGCATTGACCTTGCGGGCCAGACGGGACTTCTTGCGAGCAGCGGCGTTCTTGTGATACACATGGTTCGCAGCGGCCTGGTCGATGGTCTTGCAGGCGAGCGTAAGGAGTGCCTTCGCCTCATCAGCGTTGCCAGCCTCCACAGCATCGAGCACCTTGCGGGAAGCCGTGCGGACACGGGACTTCTCGGCAGCGTTCTTAGCATGGCGCTTCGCGTCAGTCTTCACGCTCAGGATAGAAGATTTGATATTCGGCAAACAGTTCACCCCCTCAAAATTTCAGTACCATACTATTCTAGCACGGCAGCACGCCAAAAGCAACTACCTGCTCTAAATTTATTTATTTAGCCAAAGTAATCGGCAATCCCATCGGCAATTCCCTGGGCAGCCTTCATCACGCCCACCTTGGAGTTCATCAGCCTTTCCTCGCCCGGATTGGAGATAAAGGCCAGCTCCACCAGCGTCGCCGGCATATCCGTATGATGCACCACATAGAAAGCGCAGGTCTGGGTGCCCCGGCTGGTAGTCCCCAGCTGGTCAATGACTCCCTGGCGCACTCTGTCTGCCAGCATGCGGGATTTCGCGGAGCCTGACTTGAAGTAATAGCCTGTGGTGCCCTTCGCCTCGGTGTTAGAGAAGGAATCCATATGTATGGATATGAAAATATCCGCCTTTTCGGTATTTGCCACATCACAGCGGGCCTGCAACTCCTCCACATCGCTGGCCTTGGAACGGCGCGGCGAAACCTCCGTGTCCTTCGTGCGGGTCATGCAGACAGTGGCGCCCTCCTCCGTCAGCAGCCGCTTCAGCTCCAGTGCCACCTGCAAAGTCACGGTCTTTTCCATCACGCCGGTGGGGCCGATGGCGCCGGAATCGTTGCCGCCGTGACCGGGGTCAAGGACAATCTTGCGTCCCTTCAGGGAAGTGAGCTCGTCCAGCTCACCGCCGCCCTCCTTGCCGGAGGGCTGAAAGACAGCGCCACTGGGTGTCTTGGAAACCCTGACCGCATTCAGGCTTGCGCTCGGGCTTCTTGCTGTCCTCGGAAGGCTCCTCCTTCTCTAAAGGAGCATCTGCCTGCTCCTGCTCCGGCTGCTTGGCAGAAACCGGCTCCTCCTTCTCACCGCTGCCGGGGAAATCAATCCTTGCCCCGGAGGTATCCGGCCCCAGATTGCCGAAGTCCAGAACCACCCGGCCCGGTACAGAGCCTTCCGCCAGGGTGAACACATTGTAGTTATGTGAGCCCACCTTGGTATGAACCACCACGCGCACGGTCTTGGGGTCGAACTGAGCGACCTGCAAGCGGCTGACAAAGGGACTGGTGAAATTCATATCCTTCTTGGCTTTCTTGGCCAGCCAGGCATTCTGGATATCCACCACCACGCGGTCGGGGCTTGACAGCACCATCTTCTTGATTTTCACCGGTGTATCAGCATCCACCACAATGCGAACCTTATCCTCCGTATCCGAAACACGCACATTCGTGACTTCCGTCAGGCCATGCACGCGGTCGTCAAAGGCATCCGCCGAGACAGTATGCAGTGGAAACAGCAGGCAGCACAAGCACGCTGCCAGTAATAACAGATAATTGTGTTTCATAGAAGCAGTCCTCCTGTCAGGAAAAATGGCTAACTCTATGCACACCAATATTTCCACACACTATTTTATCATTATCTTATATTTGCCCCAAAAAAGCAAGAAAAAAAGCCATTCTCAAATGAGAATGACTTGCATTTACAGCATATTCTGCAGGAAGGCCCTGGTGCGCTCCTCCCTGGGGTGGGCGAAGAATTCCTCCGGCGCCCCCTGCTCTATGATATGGCCCCCCTCCATGAAGATAACTTGGCTGGCAGCTTCTCTGGCGAAGGCCATCTCATGGGTGACCACCACCATGGTCATGCGCTCGGCAGCCAGCCCCCGCATGGTTTTCAGCACTTCGCCTGTAAGCTCCGGGTCCAGGGCTGAGGTGGGCTCGTCAAAGAGCATGATATCGGGCTTCATGCACAGGGCACGGGCTATGGCCACACGCTGCTGCTGGCCGCCGGAGAGCTGGGAGGGATAGTAGTCCTCCCTATCAGCCAGGCCCACCTTCTGCAGCAGTTCCCTGGCATAAG